>NZ_JAUSXQ010000001.1:4115000-4415000 GCF_030816115.1 Chryseobacterium sp. W4I1 | reverse complement strand
TTTTTAATTGATGCTCTAACTTTCATTTGAAATATTTATTTTTTTTACTGACCAATGGAATCATACGATTTCATTTTGATAGTATTTATTTTTCAACAAGAGCCAAATGGAACATACATTCCATCTGGCATTTTGTTTTAATATCTAAATGTGATTCTCCCTTTCGTTAAATCATAGGGAGACATTTCTAGTTTTACCTTGTCTCCAGGTAAAAGTTTAATATAATGCATTCTCATTTTACCGGAAATATGAGCTATAAGTATATGCCCATTCTCCAGCTCTACACGGAACTGGGCGTTCGAAAGTGCTTCCGTTATAACGCCGTCTTGTTCAATATGTTTTTGTTTCGCCATAAATTAATATCCAGTCGTTCTTGACAATTTAGACTGCATTAAGCCATCATAATGATGGTTCAGCAGATATGTATTAATCTGTTGAACAGTATCTAAAATTACTCCCACCATAATTAATAGTGATGTTCCCCCGAAAAATAGGGCAAACGCATCTGTCTGAACAAAGCTTCCATGCACTATTGCTGGAAGGACTGCAAAGATAGATAAAAATATTGCACCTGGCAAGGTAATTTTTGATAAAATATCATCTAAATAATCAGCTGTCTCTTTACCGGGTCTTACTTTCGGTACTAAACCTCCATTTCTCTTCAAATCATCAGCCATTTGGTTTACCGGAATTGTAATTGCAGTATAGAAAAATGAGAAGATAATAATTAATAGCGCAAACAATACATTGTACTGCCAGCTAAAAACATTCTTGAAACCTGCAAGAAAAGTATTGGACTCATCGAATTTGGTCAATAATCCTGGTACGAACATCAATGCTTGCGCAAAGATAATCGGCATTACACCAGCAGCATTCACTTTCAATGGGATCCATTGTCTTGCTCCCTGCATAAGATTTCTGTTTACACCTCCTCTTGCTTGAGCTCTGCTTACATACTGAATTGGAATTTTCCTAACAGCAACAGATAATACTACTGCTAAAAGAACTACCAGCATCCAGAATATTACTTCAATAAGGATCATAATAGATCCCATTCCTCCTTTTCCGTTCTGCACGGCCATTTCCTGTACGAATGCTTCCGGTAATCTTGAAAGGATCCCCACCATAATCAGGATAGAGATACCGTTTCCGATACCTTTGTCGGTGATTTTCTCACCTAACCACATTGCGAATACTGAACCGGCAACCAAGATTACAATACTTGGCAACCAGAACATGATGGAATTTGGCTCTACAAAATATGCAGACTGGAACTGAGCATACGGTAAGAATAATTGAGTAATAGATGTTAAATAAGAAGGTGCCTGTACTAAACAAACTCCGATCGTTAACCATCTTGTAATTTGATTCAATGTATTTCTACCTGACTCTCCATCCTTCTGAAGTTTCTGAAGTTGAGGAATAGCCATCCCCATCAACTGAACAATAATAGAAGCAGAAATATAAGGCATGATTCCCAACGCCATTACGGAAGCGTGGCTGAAAGCTCCTCCCGTAAACGACGAAAGCAAGCCAAGGAGACCTGCTCCTTGCTTGTTACCGCCTTGATTTTTATAATGCTCTAAGAGATCTCCCACCTCTGCAAGGTTAATTGCGGGAAGTGAGATATAAGATGCGAATCTATACACAAGGATAATACCTAACGTAAAGAGAATTTTATCTCTTAATTCCTTTAGGCTCCAAATATTTTTAAGTGTTTGTATAAATTCTTTCATTAGTAAGTATTATAAGGTAATTGCTTTTCCACCTGCTTTAGCAATAAGCTCTTCAGCAGATTTAGTGAACTTGTCAGCAGAGATTGAAACCGCAGATTTCAATTCTCCTCTACCCATAATTTTCACTAATTCATTTTTAGAAACTAAACCGTTTTCTACTAAAACTTCTTTCGTGATATCTCCAGTGATGGATTTGTTCTCGATTAAAATTTGGATTGTATCAAGGTTTACTCCTCTAAACTCTTTTCTGTTTACGTTTTTGAAACCGAATTTAGGTAATCTTCTTTGTAAAGGCATCTGTCCACCTTCGAAACCGATTTTCTGAGAATAACCAGCTCTAGCTTTTTGACCTTTGTGACCTTTCGTAGAAGTACCTCCTTTTCCTGTACCTTGTCCTCTACCAATTCTTTTTGAATTGAAAGTAGATCCTGCAGCAGGTTTTATATTATTTAAATTCATTTTAATTTCTTTTTTAAAAATTATTTTTGAACTTCAAGTAAATGACTAACTGCAGCTATCATTCCTAAAATAGAAGGCGTAGCTTCGTGTTCTACAACTTGGTGAAGTTTCTTAAATCCTAATGCTTCAAGCGTTCTCTTTTGGGTTTTTGTTCTTCCAATAGCGCTTCTTACTTGCTTTACTTTGATTGTTGCCATTGTTCTAATATTAACCGTTAAACACTTTACTTAGAGAAACTCCTCTCATTCTTGCAATTTCTTCAGGTCTTCTGATATCCAATAACGCTTTGAAAGTAGCTTTCACCACGTTGTGAGGGTTAGAAGATCCTTTAGATTTTGAAAGGATATCGTGAATACCAGCAGACTCAAGTACCGCTCTTACCGCACCACCGGCGATAAGTCCTGTACCGTGAGAAGCAGGTCTCATGAAGATATCTGCACCACCGTATCTGGCAGTAGTCTGGTGAGGAATAGTGTGGTTCATTACAGGAACTTTCACAAGGTTTTTCTTAGCATCTTCAACTGCTTTAGCAATTGCAGAAGCAACTTCCTTAGATTTTCCTAAACCGTGACCGATGATACCGTCTTCGTTACCTACTACAACAATAGCAGAAAATCCGAAAGCTCTACCTCCTTTGGTTACTTTTGTTACTCTGTTAACAGCTACGAGACGATCTTTTAATTCTAATCCTCCCGGTTTTACTCTTTCTATATTATCTAGTCCTAACATATTTTCCGAAATTTTTATGATTAGAATTTAAGTCCTCCTTCTCTCGCTCCATCAGCAAGAGCTTTCACTCTTCCATGGTAAACGAAACCGTTTCTGTCAAATACAATACTTTCGATTCCTGCAGCGATAGCTTTAGCAGCGATAGCTTTACCAACAGCAGCAGAAACTTCAGTCTTAGTACCATTAGCATCAACCCCTTTCTCTCTTGAAGAAGCCGAAACTAAAGTTGTACCATTTTTATCATCGATTAACTGAGCGTAAATTTCCTTATTACTTTTATATACAGATAATCTTGGCAATTCAGAAGATCCAGAGATTTTCCCTCTTACTCTTCTTTTTATTCTTATTCTTTTTTCTAATTTACTTAATGCCATAATACTTATAATTTATTAAGCAGATTTACCAGCTTTACGTCTAACAATTTCTCCTAGGAATCTTACACCTTTTCCTTTGTATGGCTCAGGCTTTCTGAAAGAACGGATCTTTGCAGCCACCATTCCAAGAAGTTGGTTGTCGTGAGACGTTAAAGTAATAATTGGGTTTTTACCTTTTTCAGTCAATGTATCTACTTTTACTTCACCAGGAAGTTCTAATACGATACCGTGAGAGAATCCTAAAGCTAACTCAAGTTTTTGACCTGTGTGTGAAGCTCTGTATCCTACTCCTACTAGTTCCAGTTTCTTTTCGAAACCTGTATTAACACCAGTGATCATGTTATTGATCAACGCTCTGTAAAGACCGTGAAGTGCTTTGTGTTGTTTAGAATCAGATGGTCTGTTTACATTAAGCTCGCCATCTTTTTGTTCTAAAGTAATTCCTGCTGTAAGCTCCTGAGAAAGTTCTCCTTTAGGACCTTTTACCGTTACAACACCGTTATTTTCAGTGACTGTAATTCCAGCTGGAATTGTTATAATTGCTTTACCAATTCTTGACATTTTCCTCTGATTAAAAATTAATAAACATAGCAGATTACTTCACCGCCTACTTTCTCTTCTCTAGCTTTCTTGTCAGTCATTACTCCTTTAGAAGTAGAGATGATAGAAATACCCAAACCGTTTAGTACTCTTGGAAGTTCAGTAGAACCTTTGTACTGTCTTAGACCTGGTCTTGAAGCTCTTTGAATAGACTTAATTGCAGGTTTGTTGGTTTGCTTGTCGTACTTTAAAGCGATTTTGATCGTACCTTGAACAGCGTTATCTTCAAACTTGAAGTTTAAGATATACCCTTGATCAAATAAGATCTTAGTAATCTCCTTTTTGATTTTCGATGCAGGAATTTCCACCACTTTGTGGCCTGCGCTTTGTGCGTTCCTTACTCTTGTTAGGAAATCTGAAATTGGATCTGTTACCATTTTTCTATTTTAAATTATTGGTTAAAGACAATCAGTTTTGCAAAGACTTGAAGAATAAAATATCAGACTTCAGAAATTCTTGGGTCTGATATTTTTATCTTTAGTATCTGAACAACTTAATTGTCCTGATTAATTAGTAATTATTACCAACTAGCTTTTCTTACACCCGGGATAAGACCGTTGTTTGCCATTTCTCTGAAAGTTACTCTGGAAATACCAAACGTTCTCATGTATCCTCTAGGTCTACCTGTTAGTTTACATCTGTTGTGTAATCTTACAGGAGAAGCGTTTTTAGGAAGTTTTTGAAGTCCTTCGTAATCACCTGCTTCTTTAAGAGCTTTTCTCTTGTCAGCGTATTTAGCAACTAGTGCTTCTCTTTTGCGCTCACGCGCTTTCATTGATTCTTTAGCCATTTCTTAGTTCTTTTTAAATGGTAAACCGAAGTGAGTTAATAATGCTTTCGCTTCTTTATCTGTTTTCGCACTTGTAACGAAAGTGATGTCCATCCCTTGGATTTTTTTCACTTTGTCAATTACGATCTCAGGGAAGATAATCTGCTCAGTAATACCTAAGTTGTAGTTACCTCTACCATCGAACCCGTCTGCTTTGATACCAGAGAAATCTCTGATACGTGGTAAAGCAGAAGCAGTAAGTCTGTCTAAGAATTCATACATTTTATGAGCTCTCAATGTTACTTTAGCACCTACAGGCATACCTTTTCTCAATTTGAAAGCCGCTTCGTCTTTCTTAGAGATAGTACCAACTGCTTTCTGGCCAGTAATCATTGTTAATTCTTCTACAGCATAATCAATGATTTTCTTGTCTGCAGTGGCATCACCTAATCCTTGAGATAGGATGATTTTTTCCAATTTAGGTACCTGCATTACAGATTTGTAACCAAATTCTTCCATCATTGCAGGAACAATTTTCTCTCTGTAAATATTTTTGGGTCTTGCTATAAATTCCATGTGTTAATTCAAATTATAAAGTTTCACCCGTTTTTTTATCGATTCTCACTTTCTTATCTCCGTCGATTTTATAACCAACTTTCACTGCTTTACCGTCTTTACCAACTAAAGCAATGTTTGAGATATGAATAGAAGCTTCTTTTTCAGTGATTCCACCTTGTGGGTTAGAAGCTGAAGGCTTAACGTGTTTTTTAACGATGTTTAGTCCTGCAACGATAACTCTAGGATCTCTTCCTTCTTTTTTGATCACTTCAATAACTTCACCTGTTTTACCTTTGATATCTTTCTTACCAGTAGTAATGATGACGTTATCTCCTCTTTTTATTTTTAACTTTGACATTTTCTTTTAAAAATTTTTAAAATTAAAGTACTTCAGGAGCTAATGAAATGATTTTCATATATTCTTTGTCTCTCAACTCACGAGCAACCGGTCCGAAAACACGTGTTCCTCTCATTTCTCCTGCTGCGTTTAGTAATACACAAGCATTGTCTTCGAATTTGATGTATGAACCATCTTTTCTTCTAACTGCTTTTTTAGTTCTTACTACTACAGCTTTAGATACCTGACCTTTTTTAGCGTTTCCTGATGGTGTAGAATCTTTGATAGTAACAACGATTTTATCACCAACTGAAGCATATCTTCTTCTAGTTCCTCCTAGAACTCTGATTACTAGTACTTCTTTCGCACCAGTGTTATCAGCAACTTTTAGTCTTGATTCTGTTTGTAACATTATTACTTAGCTTTTTCAATGATTCTTACTAATCTCCATCTCTTGCTCTTGCTCAAAGGTCTAGTTTCAGTAATTAAAACTGTATCTCCTTCTGTGCATTCGTTATTCTCGTCATGTGCAGTATATTTTTTCGTTTTTAGAACGAATTTACCGTACATCGGGTGCTTTACTCTCGTAGTCTCACTTACAACAATGGTCTTTTCCATTTTATTGCTGGAAACTATTCCGATTCTTTCTTTTCTTAAGTTTCTTTCCATAATGTATGAAAATCTTATTGTTGTTTAGTGGTTAACTCTGTGTTTAGTCTAGCGATCGATCTTCTCAAATCTCTGATTTGAATCGGGTTTTCAATTGGACTGATCTTGTGAGCCAATTTCAGTTTTGAATATTGAGTTTTCAATTCAGCAAGTTTTGCTTGAATATCACCCGCGCTTAAATTTTTAATATCAGCTTGTTTCATTGTATCAAAGATTATAGAGGTTTAACAAAATCGTTAGCAACTACGAATTTAGTAATTACCGGTAATTTCTGTGCAGCAAGTCTTAAAGCTTCCTTAGCGATTTCGTAAGATACTCCTCCGATTTCGAACATAATTTTACCTGGTTTAACTACAGCTACCCAATATTCCACAGCACCTTTACCTTTACCCATCCTTACTTCGGCTGGTTTCTTAGTAATAGGCTTATCCGGGAAGATTTTGATCCATAGCTGGCCTTCTCTCTTCATATATCTTGTCGCAGCGATACGAGCAGCTTCGATTTGTCTTGCAGTAATCCAAGCACCTTCTATAGCTTTGATTCCAAATGTTCCGTAAGCCAGTTGATTACCTCTTTGAGCAATCCCCTTCATTTTCATCTTGTGAACTCTACGGAATTTGGTTCTTTTTGGTTGTAACATAATTTCTAAATTTTAGATTTTAGATTTTAGATTTTAGATTTTTTATATTTTAAAAAAGTAACGGTAATTTAAAATTCAAAATTTCTAACCTAAAATTTTTAATTATTATTGTTATTATTGTTATTATTCTTTCTAGGTCTTCTGTTATCACGGTCTCCACCTCTGTTTCCACCTCCTGCAGGACCTCCTTTCTTCTGTTGTCCCACTAGTGGAGAAAGTTCTCTTTTACCGTAAACTTCTCCTTTCATGATCCAAACTTTCACTCCTAATCTACCGTAAGTAGTATGAGCTTCAGCCCAGTGATAATCAATATCAGCTCTGAAAGTAGACAAAGGAATTCTTCCGTCTTTGAAAGATTCGCTTCTTGCCATTTCAGCACCGTTCAATCTACCAGAGATTTGAACTTTGATACCTTCAGCACCCATTCTCATTGTACTAGCCATTGCCATCTTCACAGCTCTTCTGTAAGAGATTCTGTTTTCGATTTGCTTAGAGATACTGTCTGCAACTAATACTGCATCAAGTTCAGGTCTTTTGATTTCGAAAATATTGATTTGAATATCCTTACCTGTAAGTTTCTTCAATTCTTCTTTCAATTTATCAACTTCCTGACCTCCTTTACCGATGATAAGTCCCGGTCTAGCAGTAGTGATTGTAACTGTTACTAATTTTAATGTTCTTTCAATATAAATTTTTGAAATCCCACCTTTAGATAATCTTGCTTCAAGGTATCTTCTGATTTTGTAGTCTTCAGCGATTCTGTCTCCATAATCTTTTCCACCAAACCAGTTTGAATCCCATCCTCTGATGATACCTAATCTGTTACCAATTGGATTTGTCTTCTGTCCCATACCTTGATTAATTTTCTTTATTACCTAAGATTAGTGTAATGTGGTTTGATCTCTTTCTGATTCTATACCCTCTACCTTGTGGAGCTGGTCTTAGTCTCTTCAATTGTCTTGCACTGTCTACAAAAATTTCTTTAACGATAAGATTAGCTTCTTCGATATCAGCACCTTCGTTCTTAGCTTGCCAGTTGGCCATTGCTGAAAGTAAGACTTTCTCTAACTTGTTAGATGCGTCTTTCTTTGAATATTTTAGGATGTATAAAGCTTTGTCTACTTCTACCCCTCTGATGATATCAGCTACTAATCTCATCTTTCTTGGAGAAGAAGGGCAATCGTTATGTAATGCTTTTACTACATCTTGATTTGTTAATTTACGTGCTAATGCACTTTCTCTTTTTCTTGATCCCATGATTATCTACTTCCTTTGTTTTTATTACCACCATGACCTCTGAAAGATCTTGTTGGAGAAAATTCGCCTAACTTGTGACCAACCATGTTTTCTGTAACATAAACAGGAATAAAAGATTTCCCATTGTGTACAGCGATAGTTTGTCCTACGAAGTCTGGAGAGATCATAGACGCTCTAGACCAAGTTTTAATAACTGTCTTCTTACCAGACTCTATGTTTGTCTGAACCTTCTTATCTAAAGTATGATGAATGAATGGTCCTTTTTTAAGTGATCTTGCCATAATTATTTACGTTTAGATATGATATGACGGTTAGACGCTTTATTTTTCTTTCTGGTTTTGTAACCTTTAGCAGGCATACCATTTCTAGATCTTGGGTGACCTCCAGAAGAACGACCTTCACCACCTCCCATTGGGTGATCTACAGGGTTCATTACTACTGGTCTAGTTCTAGGTCTTCTACCTAACCATCTGCTTCTACCAGCCTTACCTGAAACAGTTAACTGATGATCAGAGTTAGAAACAGATCCAACCATTGCATAACATTCAGTAAGGATCATTCTAGATTCTCCTGAAGGCAATTTGATGATTGCATATTTTCCGTCTCTTGAAGTTAATTGAGCTGAAGAACCAGCACTTCTTGCTAAAATTGCACCTTGTCCAGGTTTCATTTCAACACAAGAAATAACAGTACCCAATGGAATGTTTTTCAATTTCATTGCGTTACCGATATTCGGTTCTACGCTTTCTCCTGAAACTACTTTTTGATCTACTTTGATACCGTTTGGAGCGATGATATATCTCTTCTCTCCGTCTGCATACTCTAATAAAGCGATAAATGCAGTTCTGTTTGGATCATATTCTACAGTTTTTACCGTTGCTTCAACATCATGCTTGTTTCTTTTGAAGTCGATAATTCTGTATTTCTTTTTGTGTCCACCTCCGGTGTAACGCATGGTCATTTTACCAGTTTGGTTACGTCCACCTGACTTACTAATACCAACTGTTAGAGATTTCTCTGGTTTGTTGGTAGTAATTTCCTCAAAATTGTTTACAATTCTGAATCTCTGTCCTGGGGTGATAGGTTTTAATTTTCTAACAGACATTACTATTATTTATAATTAATAATTAATTTACAGCAAAAATATCGATTACTTCCCCTTCAGAAAGAGTGATAACCGCTTTTTTCAATTTGTTTGTCTTTCCTACTTGAAGACCTTTCTTAGTATGCTTTGAAGAAACTTTAGGCGCATAAATCATGGTTCTAACGTCTGCTACTTTCACACCGTAAGCTTGTTCTACCGCTTTTTTAATCTGGATTTTATTCGCCCTAGGATCAACTAGGAAAGAATAAGCACCTCTTAAATCTGTAAGATAGTTAGCCTTTTCTGAAATAACTGGTTTAATAATAAGTGACATGATTTATTTCTTTAAATTTTCCTGGAATTTTTCAACTGCACCTTCTAAGAATACGATCTCACCTGCATTCATTAAGTCATATGAACTAATTTCGTTGAAGTTCATTACTTTAGTTTTAGGTAAGTTTCTTGAAGATAAATATACATTCTTGTTAGCTTCAGGAAGAACGAATAGAGACTTCTTATCATTCAATGCCAATGCATTCAAGATAGAGATGAAATCTTTAGTTTTAGGAGCGTTTAAGCTCATATCTTCCATTACTCTGATGCTGTTGTCTCTCATTTTCTGAGATAAAACAGATTTTTTAGCTAATCTCTTAAGAGCTTTATTCAATTTGAATCTGTAGTCTCTTGGTTTTGGTCCGAATACTCTACCTCCACCTCTGAAAGTTGGAGATTTGATATCACCATATCTAGCAGAACCAGATCCTTTTTGCTTCTTAAGTTTTTTAGTAGAAGCAGTAATTTCGCTTCTTTCTTTTGATTTATGAGTCCCTTGTCTCTGAGCGGCAAGGTACTGCTTAACTTCTAAGTAAACCGCGTGCTGATTTGGCTCAATTCCGAATACTGTTTCGTCTAGAGTTACTTTTCTTCCGGTCTCTTTTCCTGATGTATTTAATACTACTAGTTCCATTTTCTGATAATTACATAAGAATTTTTAGCTCCCGGAACAGCACCTTTTACTACTAAAAGATTTTGTTCTTGATCCACTTTTAATACTTGAAGGTTTTGTACAGTTACCTGCTTACCTCCCATTCTACCCGCCATTCTCATTCCTTTGAATACTCTTGAAGGATCCGATCCAGCACCGATAGAACCTGGAGCTCTAAGTCTGTTGTGCTGACCATGAGTAGCTTGCATTACACCTCCAAAGCCATGTCTTTTAACAACACCCTGGAAACCTTTACCTTTTGAAGTTCCTGTTACGTCAACAAATTCACCTTCAGCGAATAGATTAACTTTTACTTCTTCTCCTACTTTTACTTCGTCTACGAATTCTCTGTAGAATTCTACCAACTTAGCTTTTGGAGCAGAACCAGCCTTTTTGAAATGGCCAGCTAACGCTTTACCTACGTTCTTTTCACTCTTGTCATCGAAACCTAACTGAACTGACTTGTAGCCGTCCTTTTCTATGGTTCTGACCTGTAAAACCGAGCACGGACCGGCTTGGATAACTGTACAAGGAATATTCTTTCCTTCTTCGTTAAACAAAGACGTCATACCGATTTTTTTACCAATAATACCTGACATTGTTTATGTATAATAAAATTTATCTTTCTAATTTCTACATTTTTAGGAGGTCTGAAGTAATTTCTACTTTTGATATAGGCATACTACGCCCCTAAAATGGAGTGTGCAAATTTATGAATATTTTTATAACTGACAAATATTTAGAGTAAAATATTTTGATTTTTAATCAATTAGCCATTACTGATCAAAAACTATCCGAAATTTTGAAAATGTTCTTTGAAGTTTAAAAGAAAATCATTAATGTACTTTTTTCCGAAATCCGATTTTCTCACTACCAGGTAATGCTTTCTTTTTAAGCCTTGTTTTCCAATTTTTTTAAAACTCAATTCATCTGACAGCTTAAATGATCTCAACGTCCATTTTGGCATACAGGTTATTCCTATGTTAGCCTGCACCATTTCCAAGGCAACTTCCGTTAAAGGAACCGCAGAAATTTTCGCAGGCATTACCCTGTTTGGGTTTAGAAATATTTCATAAACTGAAACCGTTTTTAGTGGAAAAGAATGAATAATCAAATGAAGATCCAGAAAATCATGAACATCCAGATATTCAGAGTCATTTAATGGATTCTCCCGATGAAGCACAGCAAAAATCTCATCTTCAAAGATTTCAATACTTACCAATTCCTTATCAGAAGGTTTTGAAGTAACAATTGCAATATCAATTTCATTGGCCATTACTTTCAAAACAGGGTCATGAGTAGCTTCCAACACCAAATCCACCTCAATTTCCGGATACAGAACACCCAATTTCTGAATAAAGAAAGGCAGCCCCTGATAAAATGAATAACATTCTGTACTTACCTTAATTTTACCTGAAGCTCCTACCCTGATTTGTTGAATAGTACTTAACCCATCCTCTATACTGTCAATGACTGTACATGCAGTTCTGTAAAGCACATTCCCTTCTTCAGTCAATTCCCATTTGTTTCTTGTTCTGTAAAACACCTTAAAACCAAGCTGAATTTCAAGATCCTTAAGCTGATGGCTTAATGCCGATTGCGTTAAAAAGAGTTTTTCAGAAGAATTGGCAATACTTCCCTCTTCTGCAATTGTTTTAATAAGTCTTAAAAACTTGATTTCCATAATGCAAAGTTAGCAATCTAATGAAAACTGATATTTGAAAATATTTCAATTAAAGCTGTAAAGCAATCAATTCCAACTTTAGCAAAAGAAAATCCTTGAGTATAACTTTGCATATAAACAAATTTAAAATTATGCAAGAACAAATTGAATTCTATCAAAGAAAATTAAAGTATGAAATGGACCCGTCAGATCTATATGAGGCATTTCAAAACAGCACAGATTATATCGCAGTAGATACACGGAAAACAATCGGATATGACAAGGAACACATTCCTTCTTCCATTAATCTGCCACACAGAGAAATGACAGAAGCAAGCACTCAACATCTCAATAAATCAAAAATTTATGTCTGCTATTGTGACGGGATTGGCTGTAATGCTTCTACAAAAGGAGCTTTAAAAATGACACAATTAGGCTTTAAAGTAATTGAACTGATGGGAGGAATTGAATGGTGGAAGTTTGACGGCTATGCCACAGAAGGAATCACCCCCACAAAAGGAAACCAATTTGAATGTGCCTGTTAATTCAAAAAAAACATGAAAATAAGATTTGCAGAAAAGAAAGATCTAAGTTCTATTATTGAGCTATGTAAAGCTCATGCCCTCTATGAAAAAAGTAATTTCAATGAAAACAACAAAAAGGAACAACTCTCCAATCATCTTTTTGAATCAGAATCTAATTTAAAGTGCTTGGTTGTTGAATCCGGTATTGAAATTGTTGGTTACGCCACATTTTTCAAACAGTTTTCAACATGGGATGCAGGATATTACATTTATCTCGATTGTCTGTTTCTAAAAGAAAAAGCAAGAGGAAATGGAATTGGCCAGCAAATAATGGAAGTGGTGAAAAAATATTCAAAAGCGGCAGATTGCTCAATTATTCAATGGCAGACACCAGACTTTAATACAAAAGCAATTAAGTTCTACAGTCGTCTCGGAGCAGAAAGAAAAGCCAAAGAAAGATTTTTTTGGAAAATATAGGTTTACTTATCCTTATTTATAGTAGAGGCGTTCTGTTTTCAGAAGGTCTCTATTTTAATAATATCAATTCTTAAACTTCACAACTATCTTACAATTACCGTAACTCCTTTTTCCTCTAAAGCCACTCTATTCTCATCACAAATATCACTATCTGTAATAAGATAATCAACCTTATCTAAAGGAGCAATTTTCCCAAAACCTTTCTTATTCAGCTTAGAAGAATCACCAAGAATAACAACTTTTTCAGAGCATTCTATCATCAGCTGATTCAGATGAGCCTCTGCCGCATTGGACGTACTGATCCCAAAATCAATATCAATTCCATCAACGCCCAGAAAAAGCTTATTACAAGAGAACTGCTTGAGAATTCCTTCAGAAATAGATCCGACAATAGATGTAGAACTCTTCCGGACTTCTCCCCCCAATTGTATAATATTAATATTTGGATTATTACATAACTCTATAGCGACCCTTAAAGAAGAGGTCAAAACAGTAAGCGGACCAAAATTCACAAGCATTCTGGCAAGATAATGCATCGTAGTTCCTGAAGCCAGAATAATACAGTCATTCTCCTGGATAAGCTGCAAAGCTGCCTTGGCAATATTCTGTTTAGCTTCTACATTAATGTTTTCTTTCTCATCTACGTTCCTTTCATATGCATAGCGTACATGCTTGCTTGCCCCTCCATGATTTCTGAAAAGCAGCCCTAAGCTTTCGAGATAGTTCAGATCCTTTCGGACCGTAACTGACGAAACATTTAATTTCTCGCACAGATCCTGTACAAGAACATGCCCCTTTTCGTCCAGTTCCTTTAATATATCGTTATGCCTTGGTATTAACTTTTCCATTCTGATTCTTTCATCAAAAATACCATTTTTTTCCGAGACCAATAAAATTTCATTTATTTTCTTTTTAGTTTCATTTTTAATTTATACATTTGAAAACGAAACATAAACGAAACATTTATGAAACGAAACGAAGAAATAAGTAAATTAGCAGTTATCCAGGAATGGGACTTTATTGTTATTGGTGGTGGTGCCAGTGGTTTAGGATCTGCATTGGATGCAGCCAGCAGAGGATTTAAAACTCTTCTCCTGGAATCACACGATTTCGCAAAAGCAACATCCAGCCGAAGCACAAAACTTGTACACGGCGGTGTAAGATACCTTGCACAAGGGGATGTAGGACTTGTAAAAGAAGCCCTGAAAGAAAGAGGACTGCTGGCTCAGAATGCAGCACATGTAGTCAAAAATCAGTCATTTATTATACCTAACTATACTTGGTGGGGAGGAATTTATTATAAAATAGGATTGTCTATCTATGATTTCCTTGCAGGAAAATTAAGCCTCGGGAAAACAAAATACATCAGCAAAGCTAAAACTGTTGAAAAACTTCCAACGATTGAACAACACAACCTTGCGAGCGGTGTAGTTTATCAGGATGGACAGTTTGACGATGCGAGATTAGCCATCAACCTATCCCAGACTCTTATAGAAAAAGGAGGAAGTGCAATTAATTACATGAAAGTAACCGGACTTCTGAAAAATGATTCCGGAAAAATAAATGGTGTAAAAGCGGAAGATCAATTTTCAAACCAGCAATATGAGCTGCGTGCGAAAGCGGTGATCAACGCAACGGGTGTATTCACAAATGATATTCTGAATATGAACAACCCTAAGCACGGTAAATTTGTCGTTCCAAGCCAGGGTATTCATTTGGTTTTAGATAAATCTTTCCTGAAAAGCGATGACGCTATCATGATTCCAAAAACTTCTGACGGCAGAGTTCTCTTCGTTGTTCCTTGGCATGACAGAGCATTAGTAGGAACTACAGATACTCTTTTGGAAAGTCCTAGTTTTGAACCGCACGCTCTGGAATCTGAAATAAGCTTTGTTTTAAATACAGCCAGACAGTATTTAGCAAAGAAACCGACAAGAGAAGATGTAAAATCTATGTTTGCCGGACTAAGACCGCTTGCTGCTCCAAAAGAGGGAGGCAAAAGCACCAAAGAAGTTTCCCGAAGTCACAAAGTCATTGCTTCTGATACAGGATTGGTTTCCATTATTGGCGGAAAATGGACTACCTATCGTAAAATGGCAGAAGATACTATTGACAAAGCGGTAGATATACTTCATTTAAAGGGAGGTCCTTCACAAACAGAAAACATGTCTATTCATGGAAATATGAAAGCAGAACTGGTTGACCGCAGCAGTCACCTGTATGTTTACGGATCAGATATCCCTGCCATAAAATCATTGCAGAGCAGCGATCCTCAATATGCACAAAAGATTCACCCGGATCATGCTTTCACAATTGCAGAAGCAGTTTGGGCTATAAGACATGAAATGGCCGAAACTATTGAAGACATTCTTGCCAGAAGAGTCCGTCTGTTATTTTTAGATGCAAGAGCCGCCATCGACAGCGCCCACACCATCGCACAGCTTATAGCCAAAGAAAAAGGACATTCCCAGGAATGGGCAAATGAACAGGAAAAAGAATTTATTGAATTAGCAAAAGGATACTTATTGACTCCTTACTCTCCCAAAACTATTACTCCTAACTAAAAATTTGCAGTATGAAGGAAAAATTAATTCTCGCTCTGGACCAGGGTACAACTTCCTCTAGAGCCATCTTATTCAATCACAGCGGAGCTATAGAATATGTCTCCCAGAAAAACTTTGAACAGATCTTTCCTACTCCGGGATGGGTAGAGCATGACCCCAACGAAATATGGTCATCTCAGATATCTGTTGCCGCAGAGGTTATCGCTAAAGCTGGCATTTCCGGATTGGAAGTAGCTGCCATTGGCATCACCAATCAACGTGAAACAACCATTGTTTGGGATAAAGAAACCGGCGAGCCTGTTTATAATGCTATTGTATGGCAGGACAGAAGGACATCTAAATATTGTGATGAACTGAAGGACCAGGGCCATGCTGAAGTTATTAAAGAAAAAACAGGACTTGTTCTGGATGCTTACTTTTCGGCAACCAAATTAAAATGGATTCTCGATAATGTAGAAGGCGCAAGAGAAAAAGCAGCAGAGGGAAAATTATGTTTTGGAACCGTTGATACATGGCTGGTATGGAAGCTTACCCGTGGAAAAATGTTTATCACCGATGTTTCCAATGCCAGCAGAACCATGCTTCTGAACATTCATACGTTAGAATGGGACCAGGAACTTCTGGATTTGTTTGACATTCCAAGATCTGTTCTTCCTGAAGTAAAGCAGAGCAGCGAAATCTACGGAGAAACAGCAACCACTTTATTTTCCACTAAAATTCCAATTGCAGGAATTGCAGGAGATCAGCAAGCAGCATTATTCGGGCAGATGTGCATCACCCCGGGAATGGTAAAAAACACTTACGGAACAGGATGTTTCTTATTGATGAATACAGGAAAAGAAGCTGTTTCATCTAAAAATAATCTGTTGACTACCGTTGCTTGGAAGATTAATGGAGAAGTAAACTATGCATTGGAAGGAAGTGTATTTGTAGGCGGTGCAGCAATACAATGGCTAAGAGACGGACTGAAACTTATCCGTACATCTGAAGAAGTAAATGATCTTGCAGCAAGCGTTGAAGATAATGGAGGGGTTTATTTTGTTCCTGCACTCACAGGATTGGGCGCACCTTATTGGGACCAATACGCCAGAGGAACTATCGTAGGAGTAACCCGCGGAACAACGAACGGTCACATTGCGAGAGCGACTTTAGAAGGTATTGCATTTCAGGTTTATGATATTGTAAAATCTATGGAAGCTGATTCCGGTAGACCAAGTTTGGAACTCAGAGTAGACGGCGGTGCTTCTGCCAGCGATCTTTTGATGCAGATTCAATCTGACCTTTTCAGTGTTAAGATCACCAGACCGAAAACTCTTGAAACAACAGCGTTGGGAGCAGCTTATCTTGCAGGATTAGCAGTAGGATATTGGAAAGACATCAATGAGATTCAGTCTCAATGGGTGGTAGACAAAGATTTTCATCCTCAACTGGATAAAGAAAAAGCAGACCATATGATCCATTTCTGGAATAAAGCTGTGAAGCGTTCCCAAAGCTGGATCGAAGATTAAATCCTAAAAAAACTATTTATGACCCCATTTACCGCAGAACTTATAGGAACAATGCTTCTTATATTATTAGGCAACGGCGTTGTGGCCAATGTTGTCTTGAAGGATACTAAAGGAAATAATTCAGGATGGATCGTCATTACGACCGCCTGGGCACTTGCAGTATTCGTAGGTGTTACAGTTGCCGGCCCGGCAAGTGGTGCCCACCTGAATCCAGCCGTAACATTAGGGCTCGCTGTTGCAGGAAAATTCTCATGGGATCTGGTTCCTACTTATATTGCAGCGCAGATGCTTGGCGGAATGCTGGGAGCTTTCCTTGTATGGCTGTTTAACAAAGACCATTTTGCCATTACGGAAGATGAAGGTGCTAAACTGGCCTGTTTCAGTACAGGGCCCGCAATCAGGAATACTTTTTCCAATCTTATCAGTGAGATTATCGGAACATTTGTACTGGTGTTTGTCATCTTTCATTTCTCTGATCCCAGTATTTCCCTGAATGCTGATCCCACGGCTAAAGTAGGACTAGGTTCTGTAGGAGCACTTCCTGTTACTTTACTCGTGTGGGCTATCGGCTTATCTTTAGGTGGAACGACAGGTTATGCCATTAATCCGGCCAGAGACTTAGCCCCCAGAATTATGCACGCTATCCTTCCCGTAAAAGGAAGCAGTGATTGGGGATATGCCTGGATTCCGGTAGCAGGTCCAATCCTGGGTGCTGTTGTCGCCGCTGTACTTTTTGGAATAATACATTAAAAATACCCGATGAAAATTTTAAAAATTGCATGCCTGATTATTTTAGGCACAGGAAAGCTATTCTCTCAGGAGAATGAAGAACCTAAAGAGAACAACAGGCTGGACTTTACCGTAAACATTCAGAATAACCATTTGTGGAGAGGCTTAATTATTACAGATAAACCTGTAGTGATGGGAAATCTTTCTTATGCTTTAGATTCTGAAAAGAAATGGAAAGTTGGTATCTGGGGGGCTTCGGCATTAGCGGATGATAAAGACGGCACTCATTATAAGGAGATCAATTATTACGTTCAATATTCTCATAACCGTTTTTATATTGGATTGTGGGATCTGTATAATTCAAGAAATATTAATACAGCTGTTGCTGCAGACGATATTTTCAGTTATTCACAGAGAAGAACAGCCCACATCATTGATCTTAGAACCAATTACACTTTCGGACCTTCTTTTCCGCTTAATATTGAAGCTGATATTATGCTGTACGGTGGAGCTAATGCGGGAGAAGTGGTGTTGGAGCCTGATGGAAGTTATAAAAAGAATAAATATTCTACCTATGTTCAGGTAAGTTACCCGGTGATTGCAGGACAGAAAGTGAATTTAGATGCTTTTGTAGGTGCAGGATTTGCCCTCAACGACACTCGCTTTCTTTACGGAAACGGAACAAACAGTTTTGATATTGTCAATGTAGGGGTAAAAGCCGGCAAGACGCTTAAAATTACAGATCACTACAGCCTTCCGGTTGCTATGATGGCCATGTGGAATCCTGCTAATAAATATGCAAGAATTCAGCTGGCGGCTACTGTTTTCTAATGTGAATTTAACTTCACTATATAAAGACCATTCCATCTCGGAGTGGTTTTTCTGTTTCCAGTGATTAAAAATTTAACTACAAAAGCTTTTTCACTTCATTAAGTTGCCACTATTATCCGAAGGCATTACCTCGAAATTGTTCTCATCTAAATAAAAAATTGCAGCAGTTTACCTCCAACAGGCAATCACCGGGTTTTTACGGTTTAATTTTTGCTTAAATATTTTTACTTTTGAAAAAAATTATATGAAAAAGATTTTAACCTTAATTATCTTATGCATCAGTATTTTATCTTTTGCCCAGACCACAGCACCATTTGTGGGGCACAGAAGTTTTGATATTGTTCAGGGATTCAGTGGATCCGGAACCCCTCATTATTATCTGGATGCCAAGAAAAACGGAGATATTTATTTCGGGTTTGTTCAGGTGAACCAGGCAGACGGAAATGAAACCATGGAAGAAGTAAACGCCGGACCATATAATCCAAAAGTAATGAAGGTGGAGTTCAAAAAATGGGGCGAAACTTTCTATGTTAAATTTGACAAGGACAATATTTACCTTACTGATAAAGAAGGTACAGTTCAGAAATCTGAGGATTGCTGTTCTGCAAAGGAAAGCGCTACCAGCAATACCTGTACCTGTGAAAGTAAACTGTATTTCAGGGAATGAGAATACTAAAGTTTCTGCTCGTTTTCCTTCTCGTAATTTCGTGCAGCAGGAAAGAAAATCATCCTTATACTTTTTATTACTGGAAAACACATCTGAAGCTGGATCAGGAAGAGAAAAAAATATTGGATCATGCCCCAGTTCCATATGTATACACAAGATTTTTTGACATAGACAAAGCTGCTGGAAAATTTCAGCCGGTTGGTGTTATCACTAGAGACAAGAGTTTTCAGACAGAGAAGCAGATCGTACCGACAGTTTTTATTACAAACCAGTCGATGTACCGTATCTCGGCAGAAGAAATCCGGTTTCTTGCGAAAAACATTCATGATCTGGTTCAGAAAAAAGCCAAAGAATACCAATTAAAAGTAAACAATGAAATTCAGATCGACTGTGACTGGACAGCAGGAACAAGGAATGATTATTTTAAATTTCTAAAGGAACTGAAAAGGGTTTCCGGAAAAGAGATCACCTGCACGCTCCGCCTCCATCAGGTAAAAGATAAGAGCCAGACAGGAGTTCCGCCTGTGGAGAAAGTATACCTGATGTGCTACTCTACTTCTTCACCTTTGGAGAATTCCAATAAAAATTCTATTCTGGATGTTGTCACTTTAAAAAACTACCTCTCAAAACTGGAAGATTATCCTGTAAAAAAAATGGATGTGGCGCTGCCCATTTATTCCTGGGGAATTGTTACCAATCATCTTGAGAAGCATAAACTGATCAATGCTTTATCGCGAAAAGATCTGGAAAATCCCGGTTTTAAAAAAATCTCAGATAACGAGATTGAAATCATTAAAGACGGTTTTTACTTTGGAAACTTTTTAAGCAAAGGTTTTAAAATAAAGGTGGAAGAAATATCCGATGAGCAGCTTGAAGAGGTAACCCGTTTTCTGGAGAAAAAAATACCACATTTTAATTTAATTTATTATCAATTAGATAGTAAATTTGTAAGTAACCGAAATTTTTAAAGTTTTAAATCACGATAATTGAACATATTATGAGATTGAAATTTTAGAAATATTTAATTATAAATAAAACACCTATCAACTATATGAAAAAGTATATCCTTTCATTGGCGGTTCTATCACTCTTTTACACGAAATCTGACGCCTGTGCGTGGTCGGATCCCGATTATGAGTATTTCAACCTCTTTACACAGAGTATCATCAAGGATAAATCTTATCTCCCTTTCCTGCTTACGTATTCCAATGCGTTCTATGGTAATTATAAAAGCAATGTGATTCCTGATGATAATATCGAGACGTGGAAGAGATTCTTCAACAACCAGCTGAATTATGCAGAAACAGAAAACCTGGTGTACAAAATAAGTATGAACGACCTTAATGCTTTGAAAAACGGAGCTCCCTCCAATCCTCTTTTACAGAAATTGGGCACGGGATTCTACCAAAAGTATAAGGAAGGAATAGATTATTTAATTGAAGCGAAATATCTGGAGCCTTATATGAGCATTAATTATGTGGAAAGCCCGGATTCATTTTATAACAACGGACCGTCAAAGGATGTCAATGCTACTTCGATTGACTATGCAAAAACTGTGAATGCGCTGACTTCTTTATACAACGCTACCAGAAACCCGGAGATTAAGCAGCGTTACGGATATCAGCTGGTACGTTTCAATCACTATACTAGAAATTATGATGCCGCACTGGAGGCCTTCAAAACATATATAGAACCGATCAAGCAAAAAGGAACAGTGTATTTTATGGCACTTGACCAGCTTGCAGGAGCACAGAGGGGAAAAGAGATGAACAGTGATGCGAACTGGAACTTTTTCCAGGTTTTTATGAACAGTAAAGACCGTAAGGAATCTGCTTTTGTATCGATGAAGCTTTCGGATACGGCTTCTTTCAGCAATATCATGAAAAGAGCGGGTACCAATGATGAAAAGAATATGGCCTATTTCCTTTTAGGCTATCAGGGTTTCAACAATCCTATTCCGATCATGGAAAAAATGTATGACATCAATCCGGATTCTGAGATTCTGAAGGTCATGGCAGTGAGGAGCATCAATGAGCTTGAAAGAAGCTATCTTCCGATTTATTATTATAATTCTGATGCCTCAGACAATGTGTATATGCAGAAAGGAAATGCAGATGATCACGACAAAACTTCCAAGGATACAAAATCCGAAACTGTAGAAGTGAAAAAGGAGGAGAAGCTTTCGTTTTGGCAAAAGATCGTCAGGTTTTTTAAAAATCTTTTTGGAGGTTCTAAATCTGACAGTGCGAATGGAGATAAAAATGATCTAAATGATGATGAACTATTGAACAATCCGGACAGAATTCCATTCTATACCAAATCCAGCTATGGCTATGATGAGAAAACGAAAGATTACCTGGACGACCTGGAAAAATTCACAGAGAAAACTAAAAAGGTATCTAAGGATGAATACTGGCAGATTGCAGATGCCTATCTTAAATTCCTGAAGAAGGATTATAAGGCAAGCTCGGAAATTCTGGAAGACATCAAAACGACCAATCCGGAATATCTTGAGGAGATAAAAAGAATGAAGGTGTTAAATGATATCGTTTCTCATCCTAAAATAGATGCAGAATTTGAAGATCATCTGATGAAAGATTATGCTGATTATTTTGTAAAAAAAGAAGTAAAGAAAGACAGTACTGCAGGAAATGACTATGATTATTACGGCGAAGTTCCATCTACAGTAGATTTCCTTAAAGATGTTCTTGCGAACCGGTATTTTCTGCAAGGTGAAGACGGAAAATCTTTCCTGATGAGCAACAAGCTTTCAGACCTTCAGTATAACCCTAATTCAAGTCTGGTCAAAAGTGTTGAAGAGTTCTACAGAAAACCAAATAAGACACAGTTTGAACAGCAGATTATTGCCAAGAATATGGATAATGTAGGAAACATAGATGCGTTCTTCAGTACAATCTATGGAGACCGGGCCATGAAGCTGGCAGATTTTGAAAAGGCCAAATCTTATTATGAAAAAGCGAAAGGCTTTGCGGGAATTCCAAGAATGGATTATGAATGGACGGATAAGGGTGAAAAAATCACTCCAAAACAATATACGCCAGGAGAATATGATGGGTTCAAAGGTATTTCAAATCTTGTTTTCGGGCACAATGTATGGGAAAGTTTCGGAAGTGCAGAAACAGAAAGTATGGAAGCTGAAGACTATTCTGTTTTCCCTTTTATCAAGCCAAGCATGAATAAACTGGAATTGGCAGATGCTCTGATTCAGCTTAAAAAATTGAGTGCCGGAACGGATGAAAAGGCAGCCAAGGCCAGTCAGCTGATTGGAAATTTACTGTACAATACTTCCAGTTTAGGATATTACCGTCAGCTGTTCGTAATGGATATTGACAACAGCAACGGAGGGAAATATGATTTCTGGAATACAGACAGGAAGAATCCTTACAAGTATTATTATAAGAATTTCCTTTATACAACTTATATTGAACCTGATAATTTTGATCTGGCGATCAATTATTACCAGAAAACATTGAAGCTTTCCAAAGACAAGGAACAGAGAGCAAGAGTTCTTTTCCAAATGGCCAGCGCAGAACAGGGGAAATATTATCAGTATGAAGCTAAGAATGCAGCTAAGATTGATTATTCTGATCCTAAATATTCCGAAAAGGAGCAGGCACACCAAGCTGAACTGGATAAAATCAGAAATGAAAAGTACAGAACTTCTTTTGCCCAGCTAAAATCCCAGTATGCAGATACGGAAACAATGAAAAGTCTGGCAGGAAGCTGCAGTTATTTCGGGTATTTTCTGAAGAAATAATTTTTGACATTTAATTAAACAAGAAAAAGGAATCATTACGATTCCTTTTTTTGTTCTTTTTTCTGAAGCCATTCTTCATGTTTATGCTTAAAGAATTCATATTTATAATCCTGATTTCTCTGGGCAGCATCTATAGAATGGGAAGTGTGGATATCTGCATCTTCTTTGGCGAACTTGGCCAGTTCTTCATAATAGCAGTGAAGCTGATCCAGCTCCTTTTCGGTAAGATCTTCAATATCTACAATTCTGTTGCTTGCTTTTTCATGGGCGGCAATCAGCTCGTTCAGTTTGATCTGTATGGCTTTTGAATCTTTGTTCTGTGCTTTCTGAATAAGGAATACCATGAGAAAGGTAATAATAGTTGTTCCCGTATTAATCACAAGCTGCCATGTTTCCGAATAGTTAAAAACAGGTCCGGAAGCTGCCCAGACTACGACTACAAGCACTGCTCCGATAAACGCATATGAACTTCCTGTAAATTTGGTTGCCCAGTCTGAAAATTTTTCAAACAGATTATTGTTTTTATGGCTCATAATTTCAATTCTTTTAATGAATAAATGTATTGAATTAACTTGAATCGGGAAATAAGAAAGTTCAGATTTAAAAGAAGTACAGGAGAATGATCATGAAACTTTTGAATGGATTAAAGAGGTATAGCATCTCTCTCTTAACTTGTCATTTAATATGGATGGAAAAAAACAAAAACATTAAGACAGAAGTACTGCCTTAATGTTTTCTAATTAAAATTTGATATGAATGAATTGTTTTTATCTTTCCTAAATATTAGTCTTTCGGGTTATTGAAAGCTTTGTAAATTGGCTGAAGGAAGATCTTTCCCGAATTGTATCCTTTTTGTGCCATGCATTCCATTATTCCAGGTATTCTGTGGCCAGTTGTTCCATTGGTATGGATTGTGATATTTCATTGCTTCATTGGCTGCTTTTATTTCTTCCTCTGAAAGATCCGTATCGGAAGAACATGAAACCGGCGCTATTGCCAATACCAGAGCGGATGCTATTATTTTTATGTTTTTCATAATGAATAATTTGTGGTTAGAATTTATAGTTTACCTGTACAGCAAAGTTCCTAGGCTGGATCTGGTCTATATAACCGCCTCTGAAGTAAGAGCTGTATCCTACAGAATCAAAAATATTATTCATAAATACTCTTAAGCCCATTCCATTTTTAAGGGTATATCCTACCTGGGCATCTACGGTAGTATATTCCGGCATATCGAAAGGTTTGTCTCCTGCTTTTACGCTGTTAAGGTGACCTGCAGTAAATGTTTTCTGAGTCCATTCGTCAACCGGTCTTTTTCCTACATAATAAATTCCGGCTCCAACATCCAGACCTGTTAAAGCTCCTGTAATAAATTTATAATTCAACCATCCGTTTGCAGTATGCTTGGGAGCATTCATCGGAGCAGAACCGTTGATGTAAGCAGGGCTGTCCTGATATTGAGCATCCAGATACGCCCATCCGGACATTACCTGAAGATTGGGTAAAATTCTTCCGATAAGTTCTACCTCCATCCCCTTTCTTCTGAGATTACCGGCAAGTCCGTAAAGAATATTGTTTTTATTGTCCTTTATCGGCTGATAATTGGCGTCCAGAATCTGGAATGACAGGTTATCTGTATTAATATCAAACAATGTAACATTGAATCTTAAACGTTCATTGAACCAGTCTGATTTAACACCGGCTTCCCATTGTTTTGTATGCGACGCTCCTACCAGTCCGCCTACCTGCAGGACATTATTGGAAGCTCTTAAAGAAGTGGTGGTAGTGTATGATCCGAAAACGTTGATATTCTGAATGGGTGAAACAATCAATCCAAAAGAAGGGTTCCAAGTATCCACCGTTTCATTAGCAGATCCGTTCAGTCTGCTGTATCTTATTCCCAAATGGGCTTTCAAATATTTACCGATAGACATTACATCCTGCGCCATGGCTCCGATGCTTGGTGTAAGTACAGGATTGGAACGGCCAAGGTTTTTATAGATCACATTTCCTGGAATCTGGTTCGGTATTGTTCCGTTTACAACATCAAAAATATCCAAAGGATTGGCATCATAGTTTACACTTCCTATTTTTGTAGGACGTGCAGTAATTAAGTTTTCCGGAGCAATAGAGTTTTTATATGCTTCATAAGTCACAGAAGATGTTTCCGTCTCTCTCCAGTCGAAACCAACCTGAAAAGTATGATTAATGAAACCTGTTTTAATCTGTTCACCGATAAAGTCCAACTGTAAAACTTTATTGATATCTTCTCCCTGAGATTTTCCGATGGTGTGCTGTCTTATATTATAATTCGTTTCTCCGGTTGGTAACGATATTGAAGAAGCCTCACTGTCTGAACTGCTTGTAGAATTAATAAATGCTGCTCTTACCTTTAATTTATCAGTAAGTTTACGAACCACAGTTGTAGCAAAATTAAAGGTTTCTGTTTTTGAGTAATCAGAAGTGTAACCTAAGAATTTACCTTTGGGCATATGATATAATGCTTCTACATCGCCAGGTGCCGTATTAATCGTTCCTCTGTCCGGAGTACGGTTATCATGAAGATAATCCATCTCTACATTGATTTCAGTTTTATCATCAGGACGGTAAGATACGGATGGATTGATGTAAATTCTCTCTCCCTCAACATGCGATCTGAAAGAATTGTTCTTCTGATAAGCTCCATTGAACCTCACGGCTACTTTACCCTGAGAATCAAGAACTCTTTGAAAATCTACTGTTGGTCTGTAAAAGTCCCAGCTCCCATAACGAAATCCTACGTTAGTCTGATCAATAAACTGGGGTCTTTTGGTTACCACGTTGATAACCCCTCCTGCAGAACCTAATCCGTTTCCGATTCCCTGACTTACGGCTGCTGACCCTTTAATCACCTGGATGCTTTCAACACCCTGCATATCCGTGATCATTCCTGCAGTACGGAAATCTGAATCCATCTGAACTCCGTTTTTCAATACAGGTACTCCCCGGTATCCTCTGACAGACATACTTTCACTGCCTCCTCCATAGCTTGAGAATAGGGTTACACCCGGTACGTTTTTAGCAACATCAGTTACGGTAAGCGCTCCCAGCTCTTCAATTGCCTTATGGGAGATCACTGAAATACTCTGAATCTGATCTCTGGTTTTCAAAGGGAGCCTGGTAATAGCTTCCAGACCTACAGGCTGCTTCTTTTTTTCACCAAATAGTTCTACTTCATCAATCTCTTTTGATTTTTTAATAGAATCATTCACTTGCTGTGCGTTTACAAAAGCCCCACCCAATACAAGCAGAGAAAAGGATACTACTTTATTCATCTGATATTTTTTTACAAAATTATTATTTTTATTAATTCTAAATAAATAAACACAGGTGACATATCTCACATTGATGGGGCCAATCATTATCAGATTATAAATGGGTCTGGAGATGTTGTAAAGATCCCTTAATGATACCGGAGCATCATTAAAAGGTAGCCTATAAAGTAGACTTTTCTGTAAAAAAGGCGAAATGAAAAAGAAGAATAAACAGTAACAAGTTTACTTTTAAATATAAGTCCTAAGTTTCAGAAGTTGGAATATCTTTCTTCCTCAAACTTTACACAAAAAAAATCCGTCCCTAAAAAGGAACGGATTCTATAATTATTGCAAGTATGCAATTATCACACTTTAATTTCAACGTCTACACCGCTTGGTAACTCTAACTTCATTAGAGCATCAACAGTTTTAGAAGAAGAAGAGTAGATATCCATCAATCTCTTGTGAGCAGAAAGTTGGAACTGTTCTCTAGCTTTCTTGTTTACGTGAGGAGATCTCAACACAGTGAAGATTCTCTTATTAGTTGGCAATGGAATTGGTCCGTTTACAACAGCACCAGTAGCCTTTACCGTTTTTACGATTTTCTCAGCAGACTTGTCTACCAAGTTGTAATCGTAAGATTTTAGTTTTATTCTGATTCTTTGTGACATTTCTTTAGTTTAAAAAATTAACCTTTTGCTTTAGCAATGATTTCTTCAGCAACGTTTTGTGGAGTAGCCTGGTATTTCTCTAATTCCATAGAAGAAGTAGCTCTTCCTGATGAAAGTGTTCTTAGAGTAGTTACATATCCAAACATTTCAGAAAGTGGAACAGAACCTTTGATTACAACAGCTCCGTTTTTCTCTTCCTGACCACTGATGGTACCTCTTCTCTTGTTAAGGTCACCAATGATATTACCCATATATTCTTCCGGAGTTACAACCTCCAGTTTCATAATAGGCTCCATGATTACTGGCTTAGCAGCACGTCCCGCTTCTTTAAATCCTAATTTAGCAGCCATTTCAAAAGAAAGTGCATCAGAATCCACTGCGTGGAAAGATCCGTCTTTAAGAACTACTTTAATACCTTCAACTTCGAAACCAGCCAAAGGACCGTTTTTCATTGCAGCTTTAAAGCCTTTTTCAATAGCAGGAACAAATTCTCTAGGAACGTTACCACCTTTGATCTCGTTAATAAATTCAAGACCTATTTTACCTTCGTCAGCTGGTCCAAGTTCGAATACGATATCAGCAAATTTACCTTTACCACCAGATTGTTTTTTGTAAACTTCTCTGTGCTGAGCAACTCTTGTAAGATTTTCTTTGTATTCTACCTGAGGCTGTCCCTGGTTAACTTCTACTTTAAATTCTCTTTTCATACGATCTACAAGAATGTCAAGGTGAAGTTCACCCATTCCTGAGATAATCGTTTGACCAGAAGCTTCGTCAGTTTTAACCTGGAAAGTAGGATCTTCTTCAGCTAGTTTAGCTAGAGCGTTACCCATTTTATCCTGGTCTGCCTTAGTTTTAGGCTCAACAGCGATACCAATTACCGGATCAGGGAAAACCATCGATTCAAGAACGATAGGGTGTTTCTCATCACACATTGTATCACCAGTTTTGATAGATTTGAAACCTACCGCTGCACCAATATCTCCTGCTTCAATATATTCTACAGGATTTTGCTTGTTAGCGTGCATCTGATAGATTCTTGAGATTCTTTCTTTATCTCCTGAACGGGTGTTCAAGATATAAGAACCTGCATCTAGTCTTCCAGAGTATGCTCTGAAGAATGCCAGTCTTCCCACGAATGGGTCAGTAGCAATCTTAAATGCCAAAGCCGCGAAAGGCTCGTTTACGTCTGGTTTTCTTGTAATATCAAGATCTGTTCTTGGATCAGTACCTTTGATATCATCTTTATCTAATGGAGAAGGCAAGTATTTACATACTGCATCCAACATAAACTGTACTCCTTTATTCTTGAATGAAGAACCACAAGTCATTGGGATAATAGAAAGATCAATAGTAGCTTTTCTAAGAGCTTCGTTGATTTCGTCTTCTGAGATTGAATCTGGATCTTCGAAGAATTTCTCCATCAAAGTATCATCATAATCAGCAACAGCTTCAACTAATTTCTCTCTGTATTCCAGAACTTCAGCCTTCATATCTTCAGGAATTGGCACTACTTCAAAAGTAGCTCCTTGTCCTGCTTCGTCCCAAACGATAGCTCTGTTTTTAATTAAGTCTACAACACCTTTGAAATCTTCTTCAGCACCGATTGGTAAAACGATTGGAACTGCATTAGATCCTAACATAGTCTTAACCTGGTTTACCACGTTAAGGAAGTCAGCACCTTGTCTGTCCATTTTGTTTACAAATCCCATTCTAGCAACTTTGTAGTTGTCAGCAAGTCTCCAGTTTGTTTCAGACTGAGGCTCTACTCCATCTACTGCAGAGAACAAGAATACCAATCCATCCAATACTCTTAAAGATCTGTTTACTTCTACTGTGAAGTCAACGTGTCCCGGTGTATCGATGATGTTGAAGTGGTAAGATTTACTTTCAGGTAAGATTTTACCCTGGTCAGTTGGGAAGTTCCAGTTACAAGTAGTCGCTGCAGAAGTAATAGTAATACCTCTTTCTGCTTCTTGCTCCATCCAGTCCATTGTAGATGCACCATCGTGAACCTCACCAATTTTATGGTTAACCCCTGTATAGAATAAAATTCTTTCTGTAGTGGTAGTTTTACCGGCATCAATGTGCGCAGCAATACCAATGTTTCTTGTAAATTTAAGATCTCTACTCATTTTCTAATTAGAATTTAAAGTGTGAGAAAGCTTTGTTAGCTTCCGCCATCTTGTGAGTATCAGATTTCTTTTTGTAAGCAGCACCTTCTTCTCTTGAAGCGGCTACTACTTCGTTAGCTAATTTCAAAGCCATAGACTTATCATTTCTCTTTTTAGAGTAGCTAATTAACCATTTCATTGCCATAGAAATTTTTCTATCAGCTCTGATTGGCATAGGGATCTGGAAGTTAGCTCCACCTACTCTTCTAGAACGTACTTCTACGTGAGGCATAACGTTTGTTAATGCATCTTTCCAGATTTCAAGGGCTGTTTTCTCAGTTTCACCTTTTTTAGTTTCTACGATATCTAATGCATCATAGAAAATTTTGAATGCGATTGACTTTTTACCGTCAAGCATTAAGTTGTTTACGAATCTCGTTACCAATTGATCATTAAACTTCGGATCTGGTAACAACGGTCTTTTTTTCGCTTTTGTCTTTCTCATTGCTTCTGTACCTTATTTAATGATTACTTTTTCTTTCCTTTTGCAGGGGCAGCAGCTGCTTGTCCTGGTTTAGGTCTCTTAGCTCCGTACTTCGATCTTCTCTGTGTTCTTCCACTTACACCTGCAGTGTCTAAAGCACCTCTTACGATGTGGTAACGTACTCCCGGTAGGTCTTTCACCCTTCCGCCTCTAACCAATACTATCGAGTGCTCCTGTAGATTATGTCCTTCGCCCGGGATATAGGCATTCACTTCTTTACCGTTAGAAAGTCTTACCCTTGCTACTTTTCTAAGTGCAGAGTTAGGTTTCTTCGGTGTAGTAGTATATACTCTCGTACATACACCACGTCTTTGTGGACAAGAATCAAGGGCAGCCGATTTGCTCTTCTTGGCAAGCGTGGCTCTTCCTTTTCTTACTAATTGTTGAATAGTAGGCATTTAATTGCTTTTTATTTTAGGGTGCAAAAATAGGAATATTTTTCCAATCTACAAAACTTATAGAAAAATTAAAATCAAACACTTAGATGAAAAAGATCTTGTGTCTTAACAGCCAAATATGAGACTGCTGATGTATATTGAGAAAATGCAAAAAAGAAACGACATTTTCTCTTTAAAGACTATCTATTAAATAATTGTAAAATTTTATTCTATTATTTTTACCTGTATGTTTTTGTTCCAGTGAAAGCTCTTTACATTTTGTTTTAAGGAATAATGAATATTGGGGTCTACTGAATAAATAGACAAATGATCCCTCCCTAAAACAGCATTTACATCTTTTATTTTTAAAATAGCGACCTTCTTCCAGTTCTTGGGAACATGGCCATTCAACCATTCATCATATATTATAGCAAGCTGATAATGATTTTGTGCAGAAAACTGCTTCAGGAATTCTTCAAATTGATCATCTAGTCCTTTTCGTTTTACTTTAAAAGGAACCATTTCTTTTGAGCCTAATCCAGCAACATCCAGCAGATGAATATCTGTAAAATAACATATAGCCCCTATATCATTGGCAACAACTTTTGAATTGTTGTAATATTTTTTTAAAAATCTTGTGGACTGAATCTGCTGTTCGTAGATATTCTTGCTTCCTGTTATAATCAGCTTATTGACCAGATTTACTTTAAGAACCAGTGTCATCAATATTAATACGATTAAAATTACAGGAATCCTGTATCGTTGTAATAAAAAGTTTTTCTGAACAAACAAGCTCTTTACTTTTGGAATAATAACCATTGAAAAACCAACCAACAAATAAGCTTCATATCTATAGAAATTAGTAAACTGTCCAAAAACAGCCTGGATAAATAAATTAAAAATTAATACAATCAGAAGAAAGTTATTTAAAACTATATCATGGAAGGTTAATTTATTTTTATAATCCTTAAAAAGCAAAAAAGCAGCAAGACATAGTGGAAAAAAAGCTGCTAGCTGAAAATAAGGTTGTTTTATTAATTTATATAAAATGATATCGGTTATCTGCTGCAGTAAATCTCCGGTTAAATCCAGCTTGGTTCCTTTAACCATCACAGAATTAGGAAGAAGATAGCCAGTTTTCTGATAAGTAAAATAACAAAAAACCAAAACCGGAAGAAAGCCAAAGAATAATAACAGGCCACTTTGCTTAAATTTTCTCAGTAAAAGAAAAACAAAGGCAAGCGATAAAAAATAGAACATACTTTCAAAACGGATCAGCCCCAGTAAAGCAAGTGTACAATAGAACCAGGCTGAATAGGATGATTTTTTGAAATCACATATTCTCCACTTTTCAAAGAAGTAAATATTAATAATAAAAACAAGCACCTGAAGCACATGCTCCATTCCCGAAAAAATAAGCAAATGAATGGAAGCAAATAAAAAGGTGAAAATACTCGTAAAGACAATAGACTTATTCTGCTTAAAAAGATCAGAATAATATCTGTTCAGAAAATAAATAATAAAAAAGGTACACCCAAAGTTAAATATCAATGGTAAGAGCTCATGATTTCCAAAAATAAAAATCAAAGCACTTAAAACAAATGTAAATAAGGGTGATGATGAAGACGAAGAATAAGAATATTCCGTTATACCCCACATACCATGAAAAGCAAAATTTTTAGCCATTGCCAGATGAATATAGGCATCATCTAAAACATAGGTGAAATTGTTTTCAGTTCCGGAAAGCATTAACAGAATATAGATGAAACATATTCCCAAAAAAATTGATGCTGTTATTAAAAAGCTTTTCATAACCTGCAATATTAATACTTCCAAACTGTTTTTAAAAATTTTCTTATAGTTATCTTCTATTAGGATCAGGAGCTCTTTGGCATAAAATTCACTAAATTTGTAATACACATTAATAAACTACTTAGTAATATGAAAAATGCAAGCATTATAGGCCTGAAAGAAGCCGACTGTAAAAACATTTCAGAAAAATTAAATATTCTTTTAGCCAATTATTCCGTATTCTATCAAAACACCAGAGGTTCGCACTGGAACATAAAAGGAGATCAGTTCTTTACTCTTCACCCAAAGTTTGAAGAACTCTATAACAGCCTTGTTCTGAAGATTGATGAAATAGCAGAAAGAATCCTCACATTAGGTGCAACACCAGCTCATAATTACTCCGATTATCTGAAGGTATCTACCATTAAAGAAAGTAAGGAGGTTACCGATGGTACAAAAAGTGTTGAAAATATTTTAAATTCTTTTAAAGTGGTTCTGGATCTTCAAAGAGAGCTTTTAGACATTACGGATGCCGCCGGAGATGAGGGTACCAATTCTCAAATGAGTGATTACATTACAGAACAGGAAAAAGAAGTATGGATGTACAACTCTTATTTAGGGAAGTAACCTGGAAAAATCACCCAAATAATAAAAAATCGTCTTACATTTAGACGATTTTTATTTTAAATCACTATATTTGCGTTAAAATTACACATATTATGTACGACGTTAGATTAAACTCTATTCTGGATAACGATTTCTATAAAATAACCATGCAGAACGCTGTGGTGAAATTATTTCCTAGCTCTATTGTAAAATATGAATTTATCAACAGAGGAAAGCATCAGTTTCCGGAAGGATTTGACGCAGCTTTAAAAGAAGCTGTAAATAAGATGGCAGAGTTAAAGCTTACGAAGGATGAAAAAAAATTCATGGCGAAAACCTGTCCTTATATAGACCTTCCCTATCTTGATTTTCTGGAAGGCTATCACTACGATCCGTCTGAAGTGAAGATCCATCAGGAAGGAAGTGAACTTTCAGTAACCGTGGAAGGACTTTGGTACAGAACAATTCTTTGGGAAGTTCCTTTACTTGCCTTAATCAGTGAGCTGCATTATGAGATGAATCATATGGAAAGAGATTCCAATGATATTGTAATGAGCAGAACACTTGAAAAAGCAGATGCATTGGCAAGGCTTGGGGTGAATTTTGCAGAATTCGGGACCAGAAGAAGGCATTCCTATAAAGTACAGAACCTAGTCATGGAAGCAGTGACACAGAAAAAAGACTCCACCTTCATAGGAAGCTCTAATGTCCATTTTGCCATGAAATATGGTGTAAAGCCAATCGGCACCCATGCCCATGAATGGTTTATGTTCCACGCAGCAGAATACGGTTTCAAAATGGCTAATGAACTGGCACTTGAGCATTGGGTAGATGTATATAGAGGCGATCTGGGAGTCGCATTATCAGACACCTACACTACCGATGTTTTCTTTCAGCAGTTTGACAAGAAATTTGCAAAACTGTTCGATGGTGTTCGTCATGACAGTGGTGATCCACTGGAATTTGCAGACAAAACAATTGCTCATTACATCAACAACGGGATTAATCCTTTATTTAAATATATTATCTTCTCTGATGCTTTAAATCTGGAAAAAGTAGAGGAAATCACCAATTACTGCAAAGGAAAAATAGGTGTTTCATTCGGGATCGGAACTAATCTTACTAATGATGTAGGTTTAAAGCCTATGAATATCGTAATGAAACTCATCGGCGTACAGGCTCCGAACAAAGAATGGATCGCTACGGTAAAACTTTCTGATGAACATGGTAAATATACGGGAGATCCTAAAATGATCGAACTGGCAAAGGAATTTTTGAGGATAAAAAATTGATTGTTTTAAGATATCAGAGGTGAGATTTTAGATACTATCTTTACAATAAAACCATTGCTATGAAACTAAAAATTTATTTGTCCCTAAGTCTTTTAATGGCAATTTTATCTTCCGGCCAGCAAAAGAAAGCAGAAAAAGTGAAATTTAATCAGGAACTGGCCACATCCCTTGGAGCAGATCAGTACGGAATGAAAGCCTACACTATGGTAATGCTTATCACGGGCAGCACAAAAATTGATGACAAGACCAGAATGGACGAACTGATGAAAGGGCACATGACCAATATTAGCAAGCTGGCCGATGAAGGGAAAATTGTAGTATCCGGCCCATTTTTAGAGAAGAATAAAGAAAACTACCGCGGGATGTTTATTTTCAATACAAAATCTAAAGATGAAGCTGAACAGTGGGTAAAAAACAGATCCTGCAGTACAGGCAGGCGTTTTCAGCTATGAGATCTTGCTGTGGTATGGATCTGCTGCCTTGCCTTTATATCTGAAACATCATAAAGAAATATCTAAGGAAAATCCATAGACATGGGTTTTTACCGTAATTTTTCAGAACAAGACCTTATGGACTCCTACACCAATCAAATGGATTATCAGGGTAAGGCAGATCAGGAAATTTTAGACGAAATCTTAAGCAGAAGCTCCCTTGAAAATTTTCAAGCTAAAATCAAGGTACAAAAGCTCCTCATAGATGAACAAAACCGGGTAATAAGAGAAATTCATGGACATTATATGAACAGTAGATCAAAAGAAGAATGCTTAACATTAATCACTTCTGATCTACTGCCCAGTGAAAGCATCAAATTTCTGATTGAAAAAAAATACATTCAAATCCATCAAAATGTTGAAAATCTAAAAGTTGATTCAGATACTTTAATGTACAGCATTTTCGGAACTATAGTAGCTTCCGTTGCCAGCTCAATTATTATACTGGTGGTTATTTACAGTTTTCCATTCTTATCAGTTTTCGCTTTTAACCTTCTTATTCCGGTTTACATCATTAATTATTGGATCATCAGATTATTTATGGGCAAAACACGGGCAAATTTAGCGGTATTTATTGCATCATTTGTGGCTACGGTACTTAATTGCCTTTACTTCTTTTTCTTCATTACATAAGCATAGCTGACTATTGGAGAAAATTAAAAAAAACAAGTCTATCAATACATCACTAATTAAACCCTGATAAGTCATTATACTGTCAACTAACAATTAATCATTATATTAGACAATCCTTTCAGAACAGTCAAATTCATATTAATTAAGATAAATCTAATGAACATAAATAAGCTTGGTTTTTTATTTATTATATGTAATGCCATTCTGTTTTCCTGTTCTGCAATAAGGAGATCCAATGTAGTAAAGAAAGAAGATATCCTACAAAAAAGTTCAGATCCACTGTATCAGGAAATTCAAAAAGTCGGGGTAGAAGCCTCCAAAAGAAATCACGTTCCAGGAGTAGCAGTCGCTGTGATCCAGAATGGAAAAATAGCATGGATACAATGCATAGGCTATGCTGATGCAGCCAGCGGAAAACCCGTAACAGCACAGACTATTTTTAATATAGGCTCTATTTCAAAATTAGTTTCTTCATGGGGCTTTATGCAATTGACAGAAAAAAAACTAATTACATTGGATGAGCCTGTCAATCCTACTTTAACCCGCTGGAAGCTTCCTTCATCTCCATACGATGTATCTAAAGTTACCTTAAGACGGATATTAAGTCATACAGCCGGACTTTCCGTACATGGATATGGAGGATCAGAACAAGGCACTCCTCTCATGGCCCTGGAAGAATCTCTTAACGGAAAAACTAAAAGAAATGGCGAAAGTGTACACCTTATAAACGAGCCGGGAACACAATGGAAATATTCCGGCGGTGGCTATACACTTGCACAGCTACTTCTTGAAGAAAAAACAAAAGAAAGCTTTGCTGGTTATATGAGGGAAAATGTCTTCCAACCCTTAGGACTAGCTCACACCAGTTATGAATGGACTGAGGAGATGAAGGCCAACTCTTCAACAGCTTATGACACCCTGGGAAACCCGGTTAAAAACAGAATATTTACAGAACAAGCTGCTGCAGGGCTACAGACAACAATAGCAGATCTGGCCCATTTTGCAGAATTATCTATTACAACTGATCCCAAGGCATTAAACAACGTTTTAAATCCAGAAACCATCCACCTGATGGAGCTACCCGTCGTCCCCTTGTCTAACGATGGAGAAAGCGGTCTGGGATACAGGTTCATGAATTTTGAAGGACTCCGAACTATAGGCCACACAGGTGAAAATATAGGCTGGAGCGCCGGAATGTTTTTACATTTACCCACCAAAAGCGGTTTGGTAGTACTCACCAATGGCTCTAAAGGTGATAATGTCTGGTACTCTGTCTATATGAGTTGGGCAAAAAACAATAAAGGAGATACAAACCCATCATTAAAATAAACATTATTTTTCACTCCTACATCTGCACGACCTGAAGTTTACTATTCTTATTTCTAAAAAAAGCCACACTGTTAGTGAGAAAAATCTCTCTGCGAAAATATTCTATAATTTAAAAATAAATCACTATATAACCTCATAGTGATTTATTTTTATTATATTAGTCTTTCATTTTCAGAGCAATACAAATTACTAACAAAAAAATTAAACCATGAAAAAAACAAACTTAACAAAGATTTCAAGAACAGAACTGAAAAATGTATTCGGCGGGTATTTATATCCAGCACAATGCCCGGGAGGATGCCCTGGCGAGGCCATGATCAGATGCCCCGATGGCTCCACCACAATGACCAATTTTATATGCATGGGGGGAAGATGTGAAGTCGCTGCAATGTGCAAACCATTGGTTCTCGAACCTTTTCCAGATCCGATTACCATCACTCCATAATCTGATCAACAAAATAAAGTGAGCTTTCCGGCTCACTTTATATCAGGTTAAAATAAACCATTATAATTGCAAAATTCAAAATATAAACAATTGATAATCAAATAAAAAAAATAAATTTTCCTCTTCTATATATACAAATTATTATTATATTCGATAAAACTTTATTATATGAAAAAAATATTACTTTTTAATTTTATGGCACTTGCCACAATGAGCAGTGCCCAGGTTTTAGTTTCGGAAAGCTTTGAAAATGCAACGTATCCAAACTTTGCAATAACCGGTGGTTATACAGCTACAGCCGGAACATATATTGGAAGTACTTGTGATGGCAACGTATTCATAGGAGCCGAGGCTTATGGAACAAGTTTAGCATTCAGGACTATTAATTTAGTCTATACAAAACCCGCTAGTGTAACTGCTAACGGAAAAAAAATTGATGTTTCCTTTTCATTTACAACACAGCCTTATGATGCAGCCAGTAGTATTGGCGGCACTATTACTGCAGCATACTCAACAGACAATGGAACTACTTATACCACAGTAGGTACACCTATTACATTAACCAGTGCTGCACAGACATGCGCAACATTTTCAGGAACAATTCCAGAAAGCGCTAATGTAAACGGAAACTTTATGCTGAGAATCCAGACTTTAGGAACTACGGGTGGAACTTATGATTTTTATAGCTTTATAGATAATGTAAAAATCAAACAGGAAGTAACAGCTATTCCTGGATGTGCGACAATAAGCAGTCCTGTGGCCGGAGCAACCGGCGCTTCAGTGCGTCAGCAAATCACCTGGGCAGCTGTGGCAGGAGCAGAATCTTACAAAGTGAAAATAGGAACAACTCCCGGAGGATCCAATGTATACTCTGGAACCACTACTAATACGTTCTATGCGCCTACATCATCCAGCGTTTTCCCAGAAAGCACAACCCTTTATGCAACAGTCACTCCATCCAATGCTTTAGGAGATGCCACAGGATGTACTGAAATATCTTTCACGACAGGTACCAATCCTTTTACTCCTTATTGTGGACCGCTACTTGCTAAACTAGGAATATATCCTATATCTAATGTTGTGTTTGCTAATATGACCAATGCCTCAAGCGCAACAGCAAATACAGGTGCGGCACAAGAAAACTTTATCAATAAGATTGCTACCGTTACCAGAGGAACTTCCTTCCCAATCTCTCTTACCGGTACCGGGGTAGGCACTAATAGATTTGCATTTACAGTATTCATTGACTGGAATAAAAACGGAAACTTTACAGACGCTGGAGAATCTTACTTTGTCACTTCTGATTTTGCAGGAAGTACAGGTAATACGGTAGTTGTAAATAAAAATATTGCTGTGCCTGCAACTGCAAGCCTTGGGAATACAAGAATGAGAATTAAATATCATTTTAATAGTTCTACAACTTCTGTACGAACAGAGTTATCGGATCCTTGCAGTGACTTAAGCCAAGGACAGGCAGAAGACTATACTATTACCGTACAAGATGTATTAGGAACTTCAGATGTTAATTCTAAAAAAACAGATCTGTCCGTTTATCCTAACCCATTCAAAGACATTGTAAAACTTTCTGATATCAAAGATGTAAAATCAATTATTGTAAGCGATGTTTCTGGCAGACAGGTGAAAACATTAAAAGCCAATACTGAACTTGATCTTTCTGATTTAAATGCTGGTCTTTATCTTATTACCCTTCAAATGGAAGATGGTACTGTAAGAACAGTAAAAGCAATCAAAAAATAATAATTTAAATAGAATTCTATTTAAAATAATGAAGCGGCGGTTTTACTGCCGCTTATTTTTTTCACACTAAAGGCATTCTGGAAAACCTTGTTACCAGTTCTTTAAATTTTGATGGGTTCCCGTAAAAGAAATCAATTTTTCTTTTTGTAATTTTGAAACATGGAGATGACCTATTTAATTATCGGATTTTTTGTCGGCGGACTTTTGGGAGCCGTTATTTTATATTTTATTTTAAAATCGTCTACGATTTCAAGAAGTTCTTATGATGAGCTGAATAATCTGCACATCAAAAACAATTCTGACCTGGAAAACCTTAATCTGAAAGTTCAGGAGCTAAGCCAGAACATCAATAAGGAGAAGGAGCAAAATCAACAGCAGGCCGACCTAATGAGCGATCTGAAAAATGAATATGCAAAGATTTCTGCAGAATACGTTTCCTTAAATTCTCAATTTCTGGAACAGAAACAGCTGAATTCTAAACAGACTGCACAAATAGAGAATCTGATTTCCGAGAAACAGCATATTTTTGCTAAAAATTCTGAGCTTTCCGCTAAAAATGATGGGCTTCAACAGTCTCTTGATAACCAGAAAGAAGAAATTACCAAAATTCAGGAAGAATCCAAACTACAGTTTGAAAACCTGGCCAATAAAATTTTAGAAGAGAAAACAGAAAAATTTACTACTCTAAATCAGAATAATTTAAAAAATATCCTTGAACCCTTCCAGGAAAAAATTACCGACCTTAAAAACAGGGTGAATGAAGCCTATGAAAAGGAAAACAAAGAGCGGTTCTCCCTGGCTGAAAAAGTTAAAGAACTGGCAGAACTGAATCAGCAGATCTCTGAAGATGCAAAAAAACTGACGAGAGCATTGAAAGGAGAAAGCAAAACCCAGGGAAATTGGGGTGAAATGATCCTTGAAAGCATTCTTGAGAAATCCGGATTAGTGAAAGGCAGGGAATATTTTCTCGAACATGAATTGCGTGATGAGGATAATAAAGCGCTATTTTCTGAATTCTCCGGCAAAAAAATGCGTCCCGATGCTGTTATAAAATATCCCGACGAGAGGAATGTAATTATCGATTCTAAAGTATCCCTCACCGCCTTCACAGATCTGGTAGATGAGAACGATCCTGATGTTTATGTAATGAAGCTTAATCAGCATTTAGGTTCCATTAAAAACCACATCCTCCAGCTAAGCCAGAAGGCTTATGATGATTATGGAAAATCTTTGGATTTCGTCATGATGTTCATTCCGAGTGAACCCGCTTATATTGCTGCTATGCAGGCGGACCAGAATCTTTGGAATTTCGCTTATGAAAGAAGAATTCTGCTTCTTAATCCAAGCAACCTTATCACTTCCCTGAAACTTATTGCAGACTTATGGAAGCGTGAATATCAAAACAGAAACTCTATGGAAATTGCAGACCGCGGAGCCAAGTTATATGATAAGTTTGTAGGTTTTGTGGAAAACCTTGAAAAGGTAGGGAAAAATCTTGACCAGGCTAAAAACGTATACAACGATGCTTATAAACAGCTTTCTACCGGAAATGACAACTTGGTCATCCAAACCCAGAAACTGAAGTCTCTCGGCATTAAAAATAAAAAAGACTTACCCCAGAGTCTTATTGACAACAGCAACTTTTTAGAGACGGAAAACTAAGAAACACATTATTTTGCATAATTTTGCAGCATGTTGATAGAAAGTTTTCAAAACGAAAAAATAAAAAACGTCACCAAATTACTGGCTGACAACAGGTTCCGTAAAAAATCAAAAGTTTTTGTTGTTGAAGGACAACAGGAAAATGAAAGAGCCATCCAATATGACTTTGAACCTGTAGAATTTTTCATCTGTGAAAATATCTTTAAAGGGAAACTTCCTGAAAGCAAAATCCACTATGTAAGTGAGAAAGTTTATGAAAAAATAGCCTACAGAGGTAGTTCTGAAGGTATTATCGGAATATATAAAACCAAAGACAATCTTCTTTCATCATTTATTCCAAAAGATAATTCCACTGTCATTATCGTGGAAGGAGTAGAAAAACCCGGTAATCTTGGAGCTATTTTGAGGAGTTGCGAGGCATTTGGAGTTGATGCTCTGATTGTTGCGGCCGGAAAAGCTGACTTTTACAATCCAAATGTAATCAGATCGAGTGTAGGTTGTCTCTTTGGAATGGAAGTGTATGATGCTGAAAATGAAGAAACGCTTGAATTTTTAAAGAAGAACAACTTCAACATTTACACAACATTAATGGATGAGACTGCTGAAGACCTTTATAAAAGAGATTTCACACAGCGCTCTGCCGTATTATTCGGAACTGAACACTCGGGACTAAGTGATTTCTGGTTAGGAAAAGGAAAAAACACTTTAATTCCGATGGCCGGAAGTATTGATTCTTTAAATCTGAGTAATGCAGTAGCGATTACCTGCTACGAATCTTTGAAACAGAAAAAAAGATAATAACTTTTGTAATGGGAAGCTTGAAGTACGAGGCGGTAGTTTTTTAGTTTAGAGATCAATATAAACCGGCTTTGAAACATTAAAGGGTGAATAGTAACACTCATCTTTCTTCCTCAAATCTTCCATCACCTAAAATATAAGGCATAAAAGAACCGTCTCACTAGGTGAAACGGTTCTTTTATTGTTAAGCTTATGCTAGAATTATTTCTTAGCAGCATCTTTAGCAGCATCAGCAGCTCCTTTAGCAGCATCTTTAGCAGCGTCAGCAGCTCCTTTAGCAGCATCAGCAGCTCCTTTAGCAGCGTCTTTAGCAGCATCAGCACCAGCAGCAGTTGTAGCAGCAGCAGCATCTTTAGTAGCGCTTACAGCAGTAGTAGCAGCAGAATCGATTACTTTAGCAGCAGAATCAGAAACTACAGCAGCAGAATCAGCTACGTTAGCAGCAGCAGAATCAGTTGCTCCTTCAGTAGAAGTAGCTTCAGTTTTTTTACAAGCAACTAGAGAGATTGCAGCGATAGCAGCTACGAATAATGACTTTTTCATAATAAATTAAATTTAATTTTGTTAATATTGTTTTATAAATTTCTTTCTGTTCTGTTATTTGAACAAGACAAAGGTAGACCAGATACAAAAGTTGTTTATGAAAAATAATTGTAATACATTTGTAAAATAGTTTTACAAATAAATAAAGCTGATAATCAACAATTTAATTATTTAATAAAAATTGACAGATTTAGATCTATTGCATTTTGAACAGCTGAAAAAAGACGTTCAGGCAGAATATTTAAAAGAATCTACTCCTTCCTATGATGATATTTCAAAATGGAAGGGGATAGATATTATATATTTCCAGGAAGACCTTCGCAAAAAAGCCAAAGGCAACATCAGTGAAAAGTCGTTTTACACCTATTTCAAAACTTCACCGGTTACCAAATTACCCAGAATAGATATGCTCAACTTATTGAGTATTTATGCTGGATACGACTCATGGTATGACTTTAAGAAACAGCATCTTTTTGCAGGTGAATTGCTTCAGGAAAATGAAGATTCTGATACTGAAGAAATCCAGGAACTGGAAAAAACAGTTTCCAATGCACCGGAAATTCAAAAAACTGAAATTCCTGCCAAAAAAATTGAATTTCAGCCTCAGGAAAATATTGATTTACAAAAATCAAATACTGATAATCAACTAAATACGCAAAAATCAATTACAACATACGACAACCAAATACAACCTATTGCAGCTAAGAAAAATTTCTTCAAAAAAAATGCATGGGTAATGGTTACTTCTATATTAATTAATTGCTATTACCGGGGTTCTTGGTTTTAAAGACGAAATTTTTTCCAAAACTTATAAATACTGTTTTACGGATAAGGACCGTGGTGTTTCTGTGATCAATACACTTGAAATAAGGGTGATCAAAGAAAACGAATCTCCCCTCCTCTATAAAATAAAGCCAGGCGAGTGTTTTTATTATTCCACGAAAGATAAAAATATCAAAATGCAGATCAGCGCACCTTTCTACGAGTACCTTGAGGTGAACAGAAACCTGGAGAACGCCCCGGAAGAAGAAATGATAGAACTGAAACCCGATGATTATAAAATGGCAGTCAATTACTTTTCTGTAAAAGATGCCAATGGAAGCCCGGAACTGATCAGGCAGAAGAGAAATCAACTTGAAAATTTAATAAGCAATAGTGCGGTTATTTATCAGGTCTATGACAACAAAACCTACGGCATAGAAAGACTTGATAAACAGAAATACATCACTTTGGTAACAACACCTACCACTTCACTAAAAAACCTGAATGTTATAGAAATGAAGAAAGACATTAAAGGAAAAATCATATCTATCAAATTTAAAATTGCATCTACAGATGAAGAGAATAAATAAGTTTTTAATGTTCACCGTACTTTTTTTAGCATTTGTTTCCTGCAATAATAAAAAGACGGAAATAAGCGATCTGGACACCCTGAGAAACAGCAACAACGTAAGAAGTTATCCTGTTGTTCAGATGGATAGTATGCAGGCCATCAACTCTATTACCAAGCAGAAAGTACAGGAACTTCTGGACCTTTCTACGCTATACCTGTCCGGAAAAAGAAATACGGAGGTCGATACGTTTATTTATTCTCAAATGGAAAGCTATTTCCATAAACCGGATTCTCTGACGTTCAAAAACCTGTTCAGAGAATTAGATAGTCTGAAAGTGAAGTCTGTAAAGGTAAACAGCCTGAATGTTTATAAAGAATTCTATAAAAAGGACACTTTGGATTATGCCAGATTTAATGTAGAATATTTCGATGAAAAAAATAAATCATTGGGAGCCTTTGAGAAAAATGCTCAGTATATTCTAATGTCGACCCCGATGATTAAGAAAGAATTTAAATTCTATTTCCTGGACTTCTACTCTGCTCCTTTGAAAAAAGATACCACTTCTGTAGGCGTTACGAGATAATCTAAAGGAATATCATTTTCCCAGACATCATCGATATTTTCATCAGGACTGAAGTAATTGACGCCAATTTTTTGGCAAGATGCAGATATACTCCGGAAAAATGCATCATAAAACCCTTTTCCGTAACCTATTCTGTTGCCATTGTGGTCACAGTATAACAAAGGAGTGATCACATAATCAAATTGAAGTTCTCCTGAATCTTCATGGGAAACCGGTTCCTCAATTCCCCAGCTGCTGGTTTCAAATACTGAATTTTTATCAATTTGCACTGAGATCAGATCATTTTCAACAACCTTAGGCACAAATACCTGAATGTTTTTGTTTAAAAAAGCATCAATAAAAATCCCGGTATGGATCTCATTAAATTTCCTTATTGGCATAAATAGGTGTATCTTCTGCCCTTTCTCAGGTTTAAAACGGCCCAGAAAGTTGTCCAATATTTTTTCAGATAACAGGAAAGCCTCATCATTGGACAAGGCTTTTCTTTTTTGCATATATTTTTTCCTAAGCTCAGCTTTCAGCATACTTATGATGCGTTTTAAGAAGGTTGGATAATTTTATATAATTTGTCAGACAAACGAACTCTAAATGGAAGTTCAAAAGTAATCTGATCTCCTTTTTTAGCCGTTTCACAGGGTTTTCCATTAGCGAAAATTTCAGTGATCTCAACTTCCTGTTCACCGGTTGTAGGTCCTGAAATCAACACTTTATCACCGACTGAAAGTTCTTTGTTTTCAATTAAAAACTGAGCAATTTGTGATTTTGTATAATAATGTTCTGCCTTTCCAACCAGCACTTTCTTTACCGCTATTTTCTTACGAATATTTTTTGTTTCAACTTTTGCTAAAGGCGCGTCCGGCAATTCTCCTGAATTTTTAAATTTCAGAGCCTCAGATTTTCCTTTTCTAAAAACCTTATTTCCAACCTGCAATCCTTTTCTTAGGCTTAATTGTTCCGCTAAAGGTAAGTGAATCGTTTCTAAACATTCTGTAGAACAACAATTTTCCATTGCTGTTTTACATTCGTCACATTGTATAAACAATAAATGACAGGCATCATTAGCACAGTTGGTATGGTTGTCACAAGGCTTGCCACACTGATGACATTGAGCAATAATATCGTCTGTGATCCGCTCTCCTAACCTGTGATCAAATACAAAGTTTTTACCGATGAATTTACTTTTTATGCCTTCTTCTTTAATCTGGCGGGTGTATTCAATAATTCCGCCTTCCAATTGGTAAACATTTTTAAAACCCTGATGCTTGAAGTAAGCACTGGCTTTTTCACAACGAATTCCACCTGTACAGTACATTAAAAGGTTCTTATCTTCTTTGAAATCCTGTAATTTTTCGTTGATGATAGGTAAACTTTCTCTGAAATTTTCTACATCAGGAGTAATGGCACCTTCAAAATGGCCTACTTCACTTTCATAGTGATTTCTAAAATCTACCACAATGGTATTAGGGTCTTCCAACAGGTTATTGAATTCCTGCGCTTTTAAGTGAATTCCTTTATTGGTAACATCGAAAGATTCATCATTCAAGCCGTCAGCAACAATTTTATGTCTTACTTTTATCGTTAGTTTCAAAAAGGAATAATCGTCCTGATCAACCGCTACATTTAAGCGGATGCCTTTCATAAAGTCGTAAACTTCCAATGTATTTCTAAATGCTTCAAACTGATCCGCAGGAACACTCATCTGAGCATTGATACCTTCATGGGCAACATAAATACGGCCAAGTGCATCCAGTGCATTCCAGGCTATAAATAATTCGTCGCGAAATTTTTTGGGATCTTCAATTTTGGCATACGCATAGAAAGATAATGTAAGGCGTTCCTTACCGGCTTCATCAATAAGCTGAGCTCTTTCTTCTGCGCTTAAGGTGTTATACAGTTGCATGCTATAAACGTTTTAAGTGAGAAAAATATTTCTGCAAAGATACTCATTTTTCAATTGTGCTCATTGATGAGAAAAATCACAATAAAGGAATAGATAAGATAAGTGGCAGACTTAGGATTAATTGTCGTAACTTTTACTTTCTTCAAGTACAAAATGTCACATTTTTAATTTAATTTTTTTTTAAGTTGTGTTAATACAGAGTCCATGATTATGACATAATGTATAAAATGACATAATAGCCGTTAAATTTTAGTTAAAATTGAAACATCACATAATAACTGACTACTTATTTAGCATTAAATTTGCTTAGTATAGAACAATTAATAATAAAATAAAAAGAAAGATATACAATGAAGAATACTTTAAAAAAACTATTACCATTTGCAGTGGTGGGAGTTGTCTCCGGAGCTACTACCGTTGGGACAATACAATATTTCGGTCAGCATTCCAATAATGGGGACCAGTCTTTTTTCACAGCAGCTGCGCCCAATACCTCATTCGTAGGAATGAATACAGGAGTTGTAGGTGATGATTTCGTGAAAGCATCAAAAACTACGGTTCCTGCCGTGGTAACTATTAAAAATTATCAAAGTAGATCAACAAGCAGAGCTTCAGAACAGGATATGTTTGATTTCTTCTTCGGAGATCCTTTTGGAGGAAGAGGACAACAAAGACAGAAGCAGATGCCTGACAATATGCCTTCAGGAATGGGATCTGGTGTAATTATTTCTCCGGACGGATACATTATCTCGAACAACCACGTTGTGGCCGGAGCCAATAAACTGGAAGTTGTACTGAGCAATAAGAAATCTTACATCGCAACGCTTGTAGGAACGGATCCCAATACAGATATTTCCTTATTAAAGATAGAAGAAAAAGGTCTCCCTTATTTAAATTTTGCCAATTCTGATAATATAGAAGTGGGACAATGGGTACTCGCTGTAGGAAATCCACTTGGATTAAACTCTACAGTAACGGCCGGGATTGTTTCTGCTAAAGGTAGAGGAATAGGCATCTTAGGAGGCCAAGGGAAAGCAACCAACCCTATTGAAAGTTTTATTCAAACTGATGCGGCCATCAACCCGGGTAACTCCGGAGGTGCACTGGTCAACGTTAATGGTGATCTTATTGGGATCAACTCTGCGATCCAGTCTACTACAGGATATTATCAGGGTTACGGATTTGCGGTTCCATCTAATTTAGCAAGAAAGATCGTTGAAGATATCAAGAAATTTGGGATTGTACAAAGAGGATTCTTAGGTGTTTCTTCTTTAGATTTATCTAATGATCAGCAGGTTGCAGCATATAATCAGCAATATAAAACCACTATTAAAGCAGGTTCTGGAGTTTATGTAACAGGGTTTGGAGATAAAAGTGGCGCCGAGGATGCAGGTCTGAAAAAAGGTGATATTATTACTAAAATAGATAACTACGAAATTACAGATTTTGCTGATCTTTCTATGTCTATCGGAAGCAAGCGACCTGGTGATAAAGTACAGGTGACTTATACAAGAAACGGCAAGGAAACGACGACGACGGTAACGCTTAAAGATCAGAAAGGCGGAACAACTACAAGAACAAAAGACGACCTGAGCATTACTGAAAAAATCGGGGCAGATTTTGATCCGCTTACCGAGAAATTCAAAACAGAATACGGATTAAACAGTGGTGTTGTTGCTAAAAATGTAAGTGAAGGAAGTGAAATGGCGAAGATCGGGATTGTAGATAATTATATCATTATTGAGATCAACGGTAAGCCGGTGAATTCACAGAAAGATGTAGAAAAGATTCTGGATAAATACCAGGGAAATGTACAGGTGAAATTTGTGGACGACTACGGAAGAATCTATACCAAAGGATTTAAAATGCCTTAATAAACAGAGACAACAGTCTTTTCATATCAACAAAAAACGCTGCAAATTGCAGCGTTTTTTTTATTTTGATTTATTCATTTTCTCAGCGATCCTCTTTTTCTTATTCCGCTCATAAATGACCTCTACGATCTTTCCTCCTATCCATGAAAATGGGAAAAAAGTAAGGAAAATAGAGATTTTATAAAATGTAGGATGATAAGGAAAAACGATAACATCCAGCATGGCAATGAACAGCATGATAAAGCCTATAAGAATAGCATAGGCCACTTTAGCATACTTCACGATGAGAGCAGTAGCAACTCCCCCAATCGTCGTTCCAAGGCCAGAAATAAACAGCAGAAAACCGAAAAATGCATTGTCGCCTCTCATACTGTAAAGAAATCTCTGCCAGTGCTCAAAAGGAGCAAAAGCCTCGAAAGTGATCCATTGCGGAAAAACTCTTATACCAAGAGTAATAATAAGCCCGGCTATACCAAGGCCTACAAGAACCGCAATTGTATTTCTTATAAAATTCATTAATCCTGATGTGCAATCATAGAAATTTCGATGTCAACGTTTTTAGGCAGACAAGAAACCTGTACGGTTTCACGTGCCGGGTAACTTTCTGCATCAAGATAAGAAGCATAAATATCATTCATTACTGCAAAATCGTCCATGCTTTTAAGGAAGATAGTAGCTTTCACAACGTTTTTGAAAGTCATTCCGGCCTCTGTAAGAATTGCTTCCAGGTTTTTCATCACCTGGTGTGTTTCCTTCTCAATTCCTTCTACCAGCTTACCGGTTGCCGGATCTACAGGAATCTGTCCTGATATATATAAAACTCCGTTAGCCATGTTAGCTTGTGAATAAGGTCCGATGGCTGCAGGTGCATTAACTGTGTTAATTATATTTTTCATTAGAATTTATTTTGGTTGCAAATATAAAATTTATATTTACAATTGTCAATCTGATATTAGAAAGGTGCATTAGGCTGCGTAAAACTTCTGTCTTTATACTTCAACGCGTCGCTTAAGATGTTGGCCTTGATCCCGATAAAGAAATCATACACTTTATATTGTCCGAAAGGAACCCAGTTGAAATTGATGGTAAAACTTCGCTGATCTCTTGAGAATCCTATTCTGGTATACGCCAGATCTTTCGTCACAAGGTCAAAGTGGGTACTTCCGTTGATATTCCAGTAAGGAGTAAGCTTGATGCTTCCATCCAGACCTACAGACGCAATTTTGTTTCCAAGTACAGATAAGCCTTTTGAATATGCATAATTGGCATTGATATTTAATGTCCAGGCCTGATCGAAATGAGCATAATTATCATCATCAAAGTAATAGTTCTCATTTCTTACCTCTCCTTTTGCAGGATATTTTTTAGCATAATCTGTTTTTTCGCCGAAGAGCTCGCTGCTCAAAGGATAAGATAACTGTACATTGAATCCCTGTACACTGAAATACCCGAACTGCTCTGTTCTTATCCCCTGGGTAGCTCCCGGTGCAAAAGTAATTTTATAAGGATCCAGGGAAAGACTTGTATTAACACTCAATTTATTATTGAAAAAAGATGACTGTCCGTTGATACTGAATACTGACCATGGGTGGTCTTTAGCTGCGAAGTTATAATTCCCGGAAAGGTTAAGAGATTCAAAGATTTTTATTTTCTTCACTCCCGTAGAGTCACTTTTAGACTTCACCTTCATTTCAATATTATTTCCGATATTAAAACCTAAGGCCCCTACCACACCGCTTGACGGACTTCCAACAATTCCTTTTTCAAAAATAGAATAGGGCGTTATTGCTCCTGCTGCATTATAATAGTTTTTATAGTAACCGAAACCTGGGCTTGAGAAATCAGGAGAATAGGTAAAACTAAGACTTGGCGTCATCATATGTCTTACCGCTTCCACAGCAGATCCCTTTTTAAACTTCAGCATTCCGTAAAGTGTTGTCTGAAGACTGGCTGATGTAGAAAATGTAGAGTATCCCGCAAAATTCTTCTGGATCTCATCTACATCTACATTCTTTACAGGGTCATAATATTTTTTAAGTGTTTTGGTCGTTAAGGCATTATCAATATTTGCACTTAAACTGAATGTAAAATATTTTGCAACCGTTGTATTGGTTCCCAGAGCGATATTATTTTTAAGCCCTGTCTGCATTTTATCCCACATTGCTTTTGTAAAAAGTTCATTTTCCTGAGTGTTTACAAAATTGGTAAGGTTAAAACCTGTATTTACCGTAATATTTTCAAGAAGCCCCTGTCTTACACCTGTTTTTGATTTGAACAGATAAAATTGATTGATCGCCACATTCATTTGAGGAAGACGAAGATCTGCCAGTCCTGTAGCAAAGTTTTGTGCGTATGATGCCGTTCCGGTGATGGTAATAGGCAGCTTCAAAAATCTTTTGGTAAGGGTCACTGTTGAATTCTGCTGGGTGTTCAGCACATTCTGGTTGAAAATATAATTATTGTTAAGATTATTATTATAAAACTTCGTGCTTACCATATCTACTGAAGCACTGAAAGTCAGGAAAGGATTGGATTTGGAATCCTGTGTGTGTGTCCAGGCAATTCTGTAAGTGCTGTTTTTAGTATAATCATCCAGCCCTTTAATTCCTCGTACCATCGTTCCTATATCTGCCGTGAAGGTTCCGGAATAGCGATACTTCTTTAGATAATTCATCTGAGGCCTCAGGTTCCAGCTTCCTTTGGTATAAATATCAGCAAGTACTTTCAGGTCAAAATGTTCGCCGATTGGTTGATAATAACCAAGTCCGTTCAGGAAAAACCCTACGTCCTCCCTTTCTCCGAAGCTAGGAATCAGGATACCGGCAGCTCTTTTGCTCGAAAATGGAAGAATAGCAAACGGCATGATAAGAGGCGTGGGAACCTGTTCTATGTACATCTGGATAGGACCCGTAACAATCTGTGATTTTTCTTTAGTCTTGATCAGCTTAATATTGGATGCACGCATAAAATAATCTGCTGCTGTATCTTTTTTCTTGATATAATATTCGTCAGTCGTATAATCTGCATTCCTCATCGCAAAGACGGAATCGTTATACTTTTTAGTTTTCTGCGCCGTGATCACCCCTTCACTTTCCTCTGTTCTGGCATTAAAAGCGATGGCCTGTTTTGTTTTCGTGTTATAGCTGAACTCGTTGGTTTCGTATTTTTTACCAGCCTGTGTAGTAATTACGGGTTCAATGATCTTTCCTAAGGAATCCTGCTTTCCGCGGGCGTAGATCAGGTTTTTATTGTCATCGATGGAAATATAGTCTGCATCAATCTGCATATCCTGATATTTCACCTGAGCATTTTTGTTCAGGAATGTCATCTTTTTTGGGACGTCTCTTCGCTGGTCATCCGCTTTTGTGCGGAGAACATCATCTAAAGCTTCCTTTTTTACAACAATGGTATCTTTTTTGGAAATAGTATCATTAACCACATTTTTAGGCAATTTTTCAGGAGTTTTCTGTGCTAAAAAATTGTTAAAAATTAGGATAATTAAAATTTGTAATATATTTTTGAGGACGGTTTTGGCCAATTTGTTCTATATAATTAAGGCTCAAAATTAATATAATTTTTAAAACTGTAAGATGCACAAACAAAATTTTAAAATAATTTTATCATTTCTCCTTATTATTTCCAGCAATTTATTTTTCTCGCAAAAGAAATTCACAATCGTTTTAGACGCTGGACATGGGGGAAGTGACCATGGAGCTAACAGATCTTATGCGGATATAGGAAGGGTTGCAGAAAAAGACGTTACGCTTGCCGTTACCTTAAAAGTAGGGGCAATGTTGGAAAAAAACAGAGATTTTAAAGTAATATACACCCGTAAGTTTGACGAATACCCATCTCTTTCCGACAGAACGAACCTTGCGAACAGAAGTAAGGCCGATCTTTTTGTCTCTATTCATTGTAATTCTTCACAAAGACCTACAGCCTACGGAACTGAAACTTATGTACAGGGACCTAACCAGAATGACGAAAATCTTGAAGTTGCCAAAAGGGAGAATGATGTGATCTTTCTGGATGAAAAGGATAAGCAAACCTTCGGTTCTTATAATCCGAGTTCTCCGGAGTCTCTCATTGCACTGAAACTTCAGCAAAGCAAATACCTAGAGTCCAGTTTACTGCTGGGCGGACTGGTGGAAGATAATTTCGTAAATAAAGATAAAAGATTCTCAAGAGGGGTTTTTCAGAAAAACCTTCACGTACTGCGTATGAATGCAATGCCATCTGTACTGATAGAAACAGGCTTCATCAATCATCCTGAGGAAAGTCATTATCTGGCATCAGAAAAGGGACAGAACGAAATTGCTGAGAGTATTTACAATGCAATCATCGATTATAAGAAAGCAATTGACCGTAAAACCGGAGGATCGTCTATCGCCACAAGAAAACCTGAACCGGAAAAACCGGCTGAAGTTCCCCTGAAAAATGATTTCAGGATTCTATTACTGAGCTCACCTATCAAATACAACGACGGAGATCCTGCCCTGAAAGGATTAAATTATATCCTTCCTCTCAAAGATAATGGCCTATATAAATATTATTATGGAGTAACTAATATGGCTTCCATAAAAGATATCAATCTTAAAACAGCTAAAGATGCAGGCTTCCGGAATGCCTATGCGGTAGGATTTATGCCTAACCAAAAACTCCTTACCGGCTACTACACTATAGAAGTCTATACAGGCGAAAAACTGAATGGCAACTCATTCATTCTCCAGACTTTGAAAGATGTGGAAAGAAATAAAGACAATGGGGTTTTCTATTATACTTTTGGAAAAGTTTATACTTTAGAGGATGCCGTGAAGCTTCAAAAAGAGATCGAAGCCAAAGGAATTAAGAATACAATTATTCAAAAAGTTTTCAAATAACGAGAAAAATAATTTTGAAGTTAAAAAGTTAATTACTACTTTTGCAACCTCAAAATTTGGCCTATTCGTCTAGTGGTTAGGACTCAAGGTTTTCATCCTTGCAACAGGAGTTCGATTCTCCTATAGGCTACCAATTTGATATCATGCCGGATTTAAAAATACAAGAAGCAAAACTTCTTTTTAAGAAAATCCACTCTAACCCAAAAAGTTACGATTTACAAATCAATGAAGACGGGATTACAGGCAGGGATGATAAAATAAGTTTCAGACTTTACAGGACTGGAGAGAGGGTCGCCTTTGAAGTAACAATTGATGGACTAATCTTCACCAATACGACTGGAGAATGGAACAATGCGATGATCATGCTAAGCAGCACGATCAAGAAAATAGAACGAGAACAAGAGAATTTAAAAATAGAACAAGCAATAGATAAACTGAGAAAATACCTGTCAGAAGAAAATTGAAAAATTTTAAAAATAAATTTGGCAGATTAAAAAAAAGTTTATAGTTTTGCACTCACATTTGAACGATATGGCAAATCATAAATCAGCATTAAAGAGAATCAGACAAAACGAAGTTAGAAAAGTTCGTAACAGATATTACCACAAGACTGCAAGAACTGCTCTTAAGGTTTTGAGAAATGAAGAAAACAAAGCTGCTGCTACAGAGCAACTGCCTAAAGTTATCGCTTTATTGGATAAATTAGCTAAGAAAAATATTATCCACAAGAACAAAGCGGCTAACTTGAAAAGCAAATTAACAAAGCACGTTAATAAATTAGCGTAAAAGTATAGTAGGCCCGTTCGTCTATCGGTTAGGACCTCAGATTTTCATTCTGGTAAGAGGGGTTCGACTCCCCTACGGGCTACAAATTTAATCATTACTAACCGGGTGGTTAATAAGAGTTGAAACTTATAAAAACAAAAATCTAACCCATTGATTTTATCAGTGCTAGATAGATGGCCCGTTCGTCTATCGGTTAGGACCTCAGATTTTCATTCTGGTAAGAGGGGTTCGACTCCCCTACGGGCTACTTAAAGAGAGATTCTATTTTTTAGAATCTCTCTTTTTTATTTACTGTTTCTGTTCTTTACCTTCATATTATAATCTACCACTAAATTAAGTGAGACTGTCATTAAGTCTCCATGCTATAAATCTGTGAAAATGACAGATCATTGGTAAAATTGATTTAAAAAGCCTATCTTTGCATTCATCAGATGATAAGATGTTATTATGCAAATTCAAAGAAAAACATTAGCACAAGAGGTTGCGGACAGATTAATTGAAGGAATAACCAATGATGAATATGCTATTGGTGAAAAGCTTCCGACTGAACCGGAGCTTATGAAAATCTATGGTGTAGGCCGCTCAAGCATCCGTGAAGCTATAAAAATCTTATCGATAAAAGGAATTCTCAGCGTACAACAAGGTGTAGGCACATTTGTAATTTCAAAAAATATTCAGGAATCATTAGAAGCTCAGATGAACAATGCCGAATTTGATGAAGTATATGAAGTACGTTCACTCTTAGATTCAAAAATTGCAGCAAGAGCAGCAATGTATCGCAGCAAAAAGGAATTAGAAGCTATTAAGGTGTATTTAGACCTCAGACATCAGTTTGCTGAAAGTAATCAGGCACTGGAATGCTACCAGGCAGATATCAATTTTCACATATCTATTGCTGAAGCCTGTGGGAATGCTCTTTTAAAAGAAATTTATAAAATAGCAAGCAAGCATATTCTCAAAACTTTTGAAAGCAGTCATAACAACAATACAGATTCTTTTAAGCTTTCTCAAAAGATACATACTGATCTTTATGAATGTATAGAAAGAAAAGATGCTGATCAGGCAGGAAGAATTGCACAGCTGATTGTTGAAAAAGTATATTAATTACTAAACCTATCATAAAATTCATCAGATGACCTGATGAATTTGAAATTTAAATTTTATGGAAAAAGTACAGACCCAAACCATTGACACGACTAAAATTGTTTATCCTATCCTATTTATGATCAGTTTTTCACATTTTCTGAACGACCTGATCCAATCGACTATTCCTTCACTATACCCAATTCTGAAAGGAGAATTTAGTTTATCATTTGCCCAGATTGGTATTATCACCCTGGTATTTCAGTTGACCGCTTCTATTTTACAGCCGTTCGTTGGAATTTATACAGATAAAAAACCCAAATCCTAGATCTTTAGCGATAGGAATGGGACTATCGATGGCCGGCCTATTGCTTTTGGCAGCGGCTCATCAATATTATATGATCCTGATTTCTGTTGCATTAATTGGAATGGGATCATCCATTTTCCATCCTGAAGCTTCGAGGGTGGCACAATTGGCATCTGGCGGACAAAAAGGACTTGCCCAATCTATTTTCCAGGTAGGGGGAAATTCCGGAAGCGCTATTGGACCTCTGTTGGTTGCATTAATTATTCTTCCTTTAGGACAAGGCTATGTGAGTCTTGTGGCAATCGCCGCTTTTATAGGGATCATTGTATTGTGGAGAATCGGAAACTGGTATGCAGAAAGACTTTCACTAAAGAAATCTGCTAAACACCCGAATGATATTATTGAGATTCAGCTGTCCAGAAAAAAAGTTATATTTTCAATCAGTGTTCTTTTGGCTTTAGTATTCTCGAAATACATTTATCTGGCTTCAATGACGAACTACTTTACGTTCTTCCTCATTGATAAATTCCATATTTCTGTGAAGGATTCCCAGCTCTATTTATTTATGTTTCTTGCAGCGGTTGCGGTAGGAACTATTTTGGGCGGGAAATTAGGAGATAAATACGGCAGAAAAAAGATCATCTGGATTTCTATTTTGGGAGCCGCACCATTTACGCTTTGCCTTCCTTATCTTTCTTTAGTTTGGACGATTGTATTTGCTGTTTTAATTGGTTTAATCATTGCATCAGCCTTTTCAGCGATCCTAGTTTATGCGACGGATCTTATGCCTAATAAAATAGGATTGGTAGCGGGATTATTTTTTGGTTTTATGTTTGGAATGGGCGGAATTGGTTCAGCCGTTTTGGGAGCAGTAGCCGATGACACAAGTATAGAATATGTATTTAAAATCTGTGCGTTTCTACCTCTTATGGGAATCATAACCGCTTTTTTACCTAATATTAAAGGACGGAAGAAATAAGGTCTTTATATAATTCACATTAAATGGAAATAATATTGCTCACCCATACTTTTATGCTTAAATTTGGGTAAAACATTAACCAAAATTATCATAGCATGAAATCTATTTTACTTTCAAAGAGACGTCTGTTCCAGGCGGCATTATTTCTAGGCTTTATCTTCCAGTCAAACGGTTCACAGGCACAAAGCAGAATCTACGCACACGATCAGCTCTCCAACGTATATGGAGTATGTCTGGCATGTGCCGTACAGAATCCTCTGAATGCCGTAGGAGATAATGAAGACAACTATTCTACCATGGTCATGGGTACCGTTTTGCTGGGTGGTGTTGAGCAAACTTTGAGATTTCCTGAAGTGAGAACGAACACTAAATTAGTGATTGGCATCGGTACGAATAATATTCCTCTTACCGTTCAGCTTCTAAGCGGTATATACATCGAAACATTTAGCGGAACAACTGCTAACAATGACAGCCAAATGGTAAGCGGCAGTTTACTGAAGCTCGCAGACAATCCTTCCAGAGCAACTATTGAACTTACTCCTGCCAGCTCTTATAATGCAGTTAAAATAAGACTGAGCGGAGGTGTATTAAGCCTTGGCGGCGGATTCAGAATTTATTATGCTTACCAGGATCCACTGATCAGCATAATGGCTCACAGTGAAAACGGTCAGGTTAGTCTTGGAGGAAATGTTCCGGTAGAAGGTTCAGAAGTAACCTTGTTCAATATCTACGGAAAAGAAGTCTTTCGTTCTACATTAAAATCAAACACTTTTGAACCCAGACAGCCTGAAGGTGTTTATATCATGAATGTACAAACTAAAGAAGGAAAAACATATTCAAGAAAAATTTCAATCAAATAATTAAATCAGCAATACAATAAATACGGCAGATTTTAAGTCTACCGTATTTTTTTTCAGCCATTTTTCAGAGAAATATAAAAAATAAGTGATTAAATTAAAACAATTCATAATCATAAATATAAACAAACTATTAACAATTCACATAAATATGAAATAAATTAAACAACATAATCATTTTATTTATAAATTTATAAAAAACTAAAACCCAAAATTTATACATATGAAAACTTATTTATTACATGCCCAACGCACGATGAAAGCAGCAGTTCTGACATCATTCCTACTTTTAACAAGCACGATGACTTTTGCACAGATTGTGAAGACCTATGCAAGCAGTCAAACCAATCAGGTATTCGGAGTATGCTTAGGCTGCGGAGTATTGAATCCTCAAAATGCAGTAGGAAGTAACGAAACTGACTACTCAACTATCCAGGTTTCAGTAGGCCTTTTGGCGAGAACGGAACAGACATTGATCTTTCCAACGACTAATATTGCAAACAACACCAACAAGCTTGTGATTGGAATTGGTTCAAATGGCACTCCACTATCTGCTCAACTATTGGGAGGAGTATCAATTGAAACATTTAACGGTAATGTTTCCAACAACGATTACCAAAGTCTTAACAATGGACTGATCAACCTTGGAGCCGGAGACCCAAGCAAAGGTGAAATTGAGCTTACCATGAACATTCCTTTTGACCGTGTCAAAATCAATGTGAATTCAGGATTATTGAATGTAGGCGGTGAGCTTAGAGTATATTATGCTTATCAGTACAAAGATCCGTTCATCAATTTCCTAGCTCACAGTGAGAACGGACAGTTTACTCTTAACAAAAATATTATTGCAGCAGGTTCGGAAGTTACTTTAACCAATACTTCAGGAAAAGAGGTATTCCGTTTCAGGCTGACATCAAACACGTTTGAAACAAAACAGCCACAAGGAGTATACATCATGAACCTTACCACAAAAGAAGGAAAAACATATTCTAAAAAGGTAATTATCAAATAATAAAAAGATACATAACAGATTGGTTCCGGCAGGCTTTCAGCCTGCCGGAACCTTTTTCCACTCCTGTTTAAAGAAAAAACCGGCGGCCCAAATGGGCCGCCGGTTCATTGAAATATATAGACTGTGATGGTTATTTCTTGATCAGCTTTTGCTGATATGCTGCTTTATCTGTTACAGCTTTTAGAATATACACTCCGTTCGGAAGCATGCTTACATTGATCTGTCCGTTGTTCAGCTGTGCATTTACTGATTTTCCGGAAGCATCATAAATGGTAACATTCAGGATTTTTTCCTGAGTTTTAAGCGTTAAAATATCTGTCACCGGATTCGGGTAAATACTGAATTCAATTTTCTTCACTTCCGCGGTAGCTAGAGTAGAAGTTGTACTGTTGACAGTAAGCAGTTTTTCTATTACTTTCCCATTTGAATTAAAACTGATCTTAATATCTGCCGTTCCTGAAGCAACCGGAGTTAAAACCAATTCGTCATTCGCATTAATCACTGCAGAAACTGCCACAGGATTAGAATTGGATTTAATTGATTTTACAATCGCAGATGAAAGATTATCTTCGTCAGAAACTACTGTTTTCAGGTCAATTACAGAAGCACTGCTTAGATTAACCTGTGATGGGAAGGTACTGCTCACCGTCGGAAGTGTATTATCCGGGAATACTGCCATAGCCGGGAACCAATAATAATCATCAAGTGTTTTTGTATTGGTAATGGCTCCGTTAACACCAATAGTATGGATCCAGTTTTTCTGGTAGTGTGCCCCAAACCCACTTTCAGTAGTGTTAAGAATTAGCTCATCAGTTGTTGGGTTCACACGAAGTCCGGCTCCGTATGGAATCTGCTTATAAGTTCCTGTCTGGCCGGGAATTGCCGCAAAATTTTCATTGAATGTTTTTGTCGTTACATCAAATTTTACAATCTGTGTTCCTGAAACGAAACTGTTAACTGAATTGATCCAATATAAAACATTCTGCTTGCTGCTCGCTGAAAAGCTTCCTGCATTCCATGCTCCCCAGGAGCCTAAATATTTAGTGGTTGGAATAGTATATGAAGTAGTAACAAAAGTCGTTGGATGAATATTCACCACTTTCTGATCCTGGATCGCCCAGATGCTACCGTCTTTTGCCTGAACAACAGAATGGAAAGATCCCGGAATTGTACTGATCAAAGTATCAGTTGCCGGATCAATTACTAAAATCCCTGCAGACTGCTTCACGGCAAATACATATTTAGAGGAACGGATCATATTTCCGATCTGCCCGGCATATTGGCCGCCACCACCTGTTCCGGTGATGAGACTTCCCACCTGTAAATTGGCAATATCAAATACATAAACACCGTTAGACGCTCCGATATATCCTTTATTTTCATTAACTCCTACGAATGATCTTCCGTCACCGCCGCCGATATTATTAAATCCTGCAATTTTCTGCATCGTTTGCACATTCGCTACGACCAGTCTTCCTCCCGGAGTATATTGTGTATCTCCCCCATCTGCAGCCTGCTTTGAGATAAAATAGAATTTATCTCCGTAGATGGTTCCATACTGCGTTGTAGCACCAAAAGCCTGGTTGTTATTGGCATTGCTGTACACACGGTAATTAACCTGTCCATTATTACCGATGAAATTTACAGACCCGTTGGTATGTCCGAACCATTCTTCATTCACCATAAAAAACCCGTCAGTAAAATTGGTAGAAGCAAAAGAAGCAGAAACAGATACTGGCGTCAGCGTTGAAGAAATAGGAAAAGAAGCCAGTCCTGGGCTAAAATTCCAGACATCCCATGAACCATTCTGAAGCACACGGGAAGAAGCACCTACTCCTGAATATCCGAAATCTGCATCCGTAGGATCTTTTACCCAATAAGACCAGTAGCTGTTGTACCATCCTGATCCCCAATGATCACCGGCATCTGCAGCTGTAAAATCATCGAAATCATACGCCCCGGTATTTACAATACCATTGACAGGGTAAAGAGGATAAGTTGTATTGCCATTTTTGTAAAGTGCATTGGTATTCTGTCCGTTCAGGTCAAATCCCATTCCTCCGATGGCTGTTCCAAACTGTGTGCCCGGATAAAGCAATGTAAAAAACCTGTGATCTGCCTTTGCAATAGCTTTCATCATATCTTCTCCGGTAGCATTGCCGTTCCATCGGAATCCCCATACCAAGGCATCAGGATTTTTACTGTCATTCCACTGTACTGCAAAAGCAGCTTGATTGGTACCGCTTCCTACCCAAAACTGGATGTCAGAGAAATTGATGTTCGTGGTTACAGTCGTATTCAGCTGGTTGCTGTTGCCCTGAATATCATTTCGGGGCACACCCTGCACTTTTACCTGCGCATTCGTAAAGAACGCAAACAGAAAGAGCATGGTAAAAAGGTAAAACTTTTTCATTTTTGAACTTTATTTATTAAATTTTGTTGTCTGTAGTCTTAATTGAGATGTAGGTCATAGGCTCCCGCCACCTCTGTGGAAACTTCTCCAAGCCAGCCGGCCTCCTGATTGATTCCCGTATACACCTTAATAAAATCGATACCCGGAAGTTTTACATACTTCCCGTTTTTGTCCACTGCCCAGGAAATATCGATGTTTGAAGCTTCATCATTATTCGGAGCGTTGTCTGCATATCCGTATTCGTAAGATGTTCCTACCCAATAAGCCCCCGTTCCGCTCTGGTCGTAAAAATTATCCTTTAGTCTGGTTCCCGTCAGGCTGTAAGAAGCATTTGAGAGCCATAAAGGATAATAGCTTTGTGCATGGAAGGTATTTTTAGTTTTAAATCCTGAATTCCCAAAATTATCCTGCCATTTGATGTACTCCACATCAGTCTGCCAAAACTCACTTCCGGGAACGGGGGGCTTGTTTTCATTGGGTTTGAAGTAGGTTATGCTGTAGTTTTTATTGGTTGTATTTTTAAAGTATTCGCTACCGGCAATTTCGTACCATTCATCTTCATCCGGCTTGCCGTTTTTGTTTTTATCGTAGCCGACCATTATAATCCCGGGTTCGCAAGATCCCGATCTGGTGGTGCCGGCATTATTTCCCCAGAATGCATTTCCGAGAATTTTAAAATCCCTTCCCTCAAGATTGGGAATGGTATGATCAAAGCCGAAAGCAACATACCCTCCAAAGCCTCCAAGCGTAATCATGGTGGAATTTCCTCCAACCAGTGATTCTTTTGCTTTTTTGATCATATCCGTCTCTGTATTTCCGTTCGTATATTCCGGGATTTCATTCATGAACTGGCCTACAGCGGGACGAAATTCAAAGACATCTGAAATATATTTGCTGTAAGGCGTAAGCTCTTTATTAACAATGACCGTCGATTTATAAATTTTCTCGGCTCCTTTTACCTCTACCTTTAAGGTCAAAGGATAAGTTTTTGCATAAGAACTCACAAAATCCAACTGCAAATCATTTGAAATGATAGAATCATTGATACTCCATGTCAGCTTTCCTTCAATTTTAGGATCTATACTTAAAAGTTTGAGTCTGTCAACAGTATAGGATTCTTTAAGCGCTTCCGCAGGAAAAGTCACTTCCTCAACAACTTCTTCACTGTCACTTTTACAGGCTGCAGTTCCCAGCATAACTGAAGAGAGAAGTACCGTTTTTAAAATAAGTTTCGTTTTTCTTTCCATTCTTTCTGATCTGATTATTTATATAAAAAAGCAAAATGAGCAGGGATATTTCCGCCTTCGGTTTTCCACTTGAATTTCCCGGTCTTGTCGAAACAGTATACATATCCGGTGGTTACGTAGTTTTTCGCATCCGTTAGATAAATGTCTTCTGTATAAGGATTTACCGCAATTCCGTAAGGTGCTTTGATTTCGTCAACATATTGCTGATCGATAATTTTGTTGGCAATGACCTGCTCTGTTTTTACATCGATGATTCCGAAGGTTTTGACGTATGTATGGGTATTGTAATTAAATTCATTCCCATAATAATACAGCTTGTCATTTACGATTGTCATTCCGCTGACAGCAACATGAAAGTCTTTTTTCACGGTTCCTGTAGCAGCATCCACCAGGAAAAGGCTGGACGGAATATTGTAATAATCACCTCTGGAACTCACATACAGATCTCCGTAATTATCTTTTTTTATACGGTGAAGGTTGATAGCTACATCAATTTTTTTAGTTTGGGTAAAGCTGTTCAGATCAATAACAGAAACAGTTTTATCATAATTCGGAAACATATATCCTCCCGAGTTGGCCACAAAAAGCTGATTTCCTATCACTTCTATTTCTTCCGGTTGATATCCTACTACAACCTGTCTTTCAATGTTCAGTGATGTGGTATCAATTTCCACTACTTTCCCCGGAGGAGAGTTTGGATTCAGCTCAACGGGTCCGGCATAGCTGCTGGCATAGACTTTATTGCCTTTAAAAGCCAGATACCGGCAGTTCTGCAGCTGTATGGTTTTGATTCGTTTGGCTGTTTTCGCTTCCAATACCTCAATTTTATTGGAAACGTTCACCACTACATACATTTTGCTTCCGTAGATCATGATATGATTTCCCACATCACCCAGTTCTTTTACCACATTCGGGTTGATTTCTCCATAAATATTCTTGCGGTACTTTCCTGTCGCATAATCGAAATAATCGAGCGTACATTTGTTGCTGCCCATATTTCCTTCATTCAGAAGATAAAAGCCTTTAATAGGAGTATCTTCTCCGTTGCTTACCTCTTTTGTTTCCGAAGGAACTATATTGTCATCTGTCCTGCATGAGAACAGGAAGAAAAGAGTAAAAGCCAGCAGGCAAAAGTTTAGTTTTTTCATAATGTAAAGCTTACAATAAGTTTAAAATTTCTTCCGGGCATCGGATAATTCCTGACCATATCATAGTATTGATTAAGGACATTATTGACCTCAAAACCGGCTTTAATCTGACGAGAATGCCAGTTGAATTTTTTCTGAACGGATAAATCATGCGTATACCATGGCTGAAGATAATTGGCTTTGATATTATTCAGCTGGGCATCATAGCGCTCTCCGGTGTACATAAAACTGTAATTGAAACTCCAGTCTTTATAATCTGCCATCATGGTAAAGGTCAAGGCATGCCACGGCACATAGGAAATCTGGTCGCCATAATAGTCGTCAGTTTTATCGGTATAATCTCCGGCGCGCTGATAGGTATAGCTTACCAAAGGTTTCAGTTTCACTTTATTAATATCAAATTCAGCCTGAACATTCACGTCCGCCCCGATAATTTTCACTTCACCCAAATTCACCATCATCCATCTGAAAAGATTGGTAGTAGGAACGGCGATAATCTTGTTCTCTACTTCATTATAATAGCCATCCACTTTCACATAGATGCCTTTAAAAAATTGATGGTCATAGAGTTTCTCATAGGTAAAACCTGCGTCGTACTGGTTTGTGTATTCAGGTTTCAGCATCACGTTCCCGATCATGGTGTAATACAGATCATTGAAAGTAGGCATCCTGAACACTCTTTTGTAGAAAGCCCGAACAGTGAATTCTTTTGATTTGAGGGGCTGATAGCTCAGGAAAGCGGAAGGAGTCCATTCGGTTTTATCTGGAGATTTTGAATTCATTTTCACTTCTTCGTGGACAAAAGTTCCGAGAAGGCTTCCCAAAAATTTAAACCGGTTCCACTGGTAGGTCGTAGCAAAAGCAACGAGTGAAGTATATCGTGTAGGATATGAAAAATCCCTTAAACTGGCATCGAGATTATTATACTGAAAGTCAAAGCTTGCACTTACATCCCAATTTTGAGTAATAGAATAGATATTGGAATTGGAAAAATAGAGCTCTCTCTGAACATACGAATTATCTATCGGCAGAACAGTTGTTGCCACATTCACCGTATCTAAAAACCGGGTATAGTCATAGGCAAATTTAGCTTTGACCTGCGTTTCGAATTTTGGAAATAATTTTTTACGGAAACTGGCCTGAACAAAATAGTTCTCATCCAGCATCTGCTGACCTTTAGGCGTGAAATTATTATTAACAATGGCTGTGGGAACTCCACGATCGGAAATATAGCCATAACCACGTACGCTCCAGCTTCCGTCATTAATGGTCCCGTTTAAGGCCCCTTCAAAACGCTTCGCACGGATATAGGAATCATATCTTCTCGCAATGGTATCGTTGGCAACGGAGCCGTCAGAATTTTTCTTTTCGTATTTAAACTTATACAATCCATCACTCTGTACAAATTCTGAACTGAAACTTGCAGAAACTCTATCTGAAAGCTTCTGTTCCACACGGAAGGAAGGATTAAATAAACTGATGGAGCCTAATTTCAGCTTCACCGCTAAGTTGGTCTTCTTATCTCCTTTAAAAATAGGTGTTTTAGGCTGAAGATAAATAGATCCGGAAGATCCGAAATCCTTTGCAGGCTGGAAAATTTCACTTTTCTGACCGTTGTATAAAGAAATGGCTTCAAGATCATCCAATGAAAACTTTCCAAGATCCACGATTCCGTTCTGAACATTTCCCAGCTGGATACCATCATAGAAAACACCCACATGCTGGCTTCCCATACTTCGGATATTCACTGTTTTCAAGCCGCCCATCCCGCCATAATCTTTGATCTGAACTCCTGAAAAATACCTTAATGCATCAGCTACCGACTGGCTGTTCAGCCTTTCAAGCTGTTCTCCGGAAAGTACCTGTGCGGGAAGAATTTCTTTAAAATCTTTTTTGTAAAGCTGAATAGGAAGAATGGTTTTCTCTCTTATGGTGTCCCCGGATTGGGACAATAGAAATTGAGATGCTGCCACAAATAATGTGATAACACTTTTTTTAAACTGTGAAGCAGCAAATTTTCTGACCATTAGCTCATTTAGAATAATGTAGACGCTAATGGATATAAGATAGCAAAGACAAAGCACAGTTCTCACTGCACAAAATCATTGTTGTCCTAAGCTTTATTCCACGAAAGCATCAAACGTTCATCCTCCGGCAGGTCTTCTGACTTACTCCGTTTTTGAAATCCTTCCCATTAAAAAACAGTGGATATACTCTTCAAAAACTTTGATGTGGAGCTTACAGCAGCGGGTCTGTTCCGGATTTTCACCGGATTCCCTTTTAAGTGCTTTTTACAGCGCACCAGATTGCGGCAAAGATAGAAAATAACTTAATATATGCAACAATGGCATAATAAATTAATTCTCAATACTTTGAGAAATAACAGGTAGTTAAGAATATATGAAGAAGGTGGCTTCGAACCTCAGCCACCTTTTTTTGAAATATTATGAAGTGTACAAATTTCTATTGCAATAAATTAAATAAGCTGCATTTGGTGGCTGAGACTCCCGAAGCCACCATGATATTAAATTCCAAAATTGATAAAAATACTGAATCTGGATTTTGCTTCAATGTCGCCTCCCGCCAGATTGGAATACGCAGGCAGCATGACTTCCCCTCCCAAACTGAATTTTTTATAGGAAGCTTCAAAACCCAGTTTTCCATACAAGGCACTTCCAGCGGTATTGGGCAACTCTTCATCAAACTGTTTATTTTTATCGTAGACTTCGCCCTGAAGTCCGGCTTTGGCAGAGAAAATGGTGTTTTCATTGGCCGCAAGCTGGTAAAAACCTGTCGCTGCATAATTCCATTGGTTTCCGAAACGGTAATTCTTTTTATTTTCGGTTTTTACCGTATAATCTGTATTGACCAGCACAGCAAGCTTATTTTTTTGAAATTTATAATTCAAAGCGGCCTGATAATCCCAGCTTCCTGTTCCGAGCTGAAAACTTGGATTGACGCCGGAAGCTCCTTTTTCATCAAATTTCCCTAAAGGAATTTTCACACCCAAACCACCGTTAAGCTGATGAAAATTATCTTTGGAACTGATGATCCGGTAAATTCCCATCAGGTTCATATCTCCTATTCCATTAATGTTGATATCGCCCTGCATTGTTTTCTTCTCATGAAAATGAAATGGAAGGCTGGCGTATACACTCAGTTTTTCTGACAATGGAATCTTCCCCCAAACCTGCAGTGTATTGAAATACTGATCCTGAGTGAGATCTTTTACAAAAAGATTTTCTTTGGCTTTATAATGCTGGGCAAAATATTTGATTCCGATAAACTGAGGGTTCAGCAAAGATTCAAACCCGGAAGACCCGTTTCCTGCTGCGCAACCGCACGCATCGCAATCTTCCAGTACGATTCTATTAATTTCGTCTGCAATATAAATACTGTCATTGATTGTTTTAGCCTGACAGACTAATGAAAAAGTCAGGCTTAATAGTAAAATTATTCTGTTCATGGTCATTCTGCAAATTTTGGATTGGAAATAAAGGTTTTATCGGACAGGGTTTTCAAAAAGGCGATGATGAACTGCTTTTCCTGGGTATTCATGGGAATTCCGAGGTGTTCGTCCTGCTTCAGCTGTGGATCAAGATTCGGATTGTCTTCTACATTATCCGAATAGAAATTCAGAACTGCTTCCAACGTGTAAAATCTTCCATCATGCATGTAGGGTGCAGTATATTCTACATTTCTCAGACTTGGCACACGGAATTTCATCCAGTCTACCTGATCAAGGGTAACCCGGTAACGCCCGGCATCTTTGAACTGGGTATTGTAGTACATTCCTGTATTCCTAAAACTCTCGTCGGTAAATAATTCTCCGCTGTGGCAGGAGGAACATTTCTTCTGAAACAGTGTCATTCCCTGGATTTCTTCATTGCTAAGAACTGTATTCCCTTTTTTGTACCGGTCATATTTGGAATCCGCAGAAACCATTGTTGCCATAAACTGTGACAATGCTTTCAGAATTCTGTCGCCTGTAATATTTTCGTCTCCAAAGGCGGCTGCGAACATTTTTTTATATTTTGCATCAGCATTAAGCTTTCCTGCTGCTTCCGGCAGAGAACTGTCCATTTCAAAATCGGTTGTAATGGGTACCAGTGATCTTTCATCCAGATGGTGGCTTACTCCGTCCCAGGTATAATTTCTAAGAAAGGCCATGTTCTGAATGGGTGGCGCATTTCTGATTCCCAGTTTATCATCAATTCCATGACTTACAGGATGTCCGTGATGGGTAAAAGCGTATTCCTGGATATGACAGAATCCACAGGAAATGGTATTGTTTCTTGATAATCTTCCTTCATAAAATAGTTTTTTTCCTAGCGCTACTCCGTTTACCGTGATGGGATTTCCCGTAATATCAAATGTTATTTCAGGAAAACCAGAAGGCATTTCCATATTGTACGCTTTATCTTTTTCCAAAGGCTCAATAACCTCATCGGAACAAGATGAAAATGTCAGTACGATAAAAATAAAGGAGATCCAAAGAGGACGGAACTGCCCCCTTTTGGATATTGCTGCTGCATTAATCATTATGAACATGATCTACTTTGAACATTCTTGAAATATTATTGGTCACATTAACCAAATGCTGGTTAGATCCCATGACCATATCATTGGTGCCATTTAATGTTAATGCAGTGGTCCCGCTTAAATACTGATTAAGATCTGCCAGAATATGAATGGAAGGTGTAATGTCTTTGGTCACTCTTGCCGTTGTTGGCAAATCAAGGGTGATTTCACGATAGAGATCTGCGGTATTGTTAGCCGCTGTATTCCCCATATTTCCACAGTGATTCATAAATTCAGTGGACGGAGAAGAGCTTCCATATTTACCTTCCAACTTGGTAAATATATAACCTGCAGCCCATGACCAGGCCATTCCTGCAGTTTTAGCCTTTTGCCAGAATACCCCCCCCTGACCGTCCTGACCGATAAGGTAAGCTGTCTGACTGATTCCCAAGCCTATCCTGATTTTCCTGTAATTGTTTTTAGGAATCTCCGTAAGGTTGATGTAGTTGATTCCGGCCACAGCTTCTGCCTGATCTACGATGAAAGCCCCTTTATCCGGATCATTATAGTGGTATTTGAACTCACCCCCGTTTTCATCAATTAATGTGATATTGCTGACCACATATTTCAGGGTAGAAAACTGATGCTTCTGCCCGCCTGAAGAGTTCTGGGTGGTTTGATTGAGAACGATATCTCCTAAATTATTAAAGCCGTTTTCAAATTTTACCTGGAGCTTTCCCGGAGTGACATCTGATACCGTATCATCGTCGTCATTATTACTACATGATAAAACAGTGAAAAAGGTAAAGGCAATAAAGAATAATGATAAAAATTTATAAATTTTCATTTTGATTTTTTAAGTTGATTTTTTTAAATAGAAATACTTTTGAATGGGTAAACATTCATTTTTCAACCACAAAAGGCACAAAAGTTTTTTGACACTGTAGTTGTTTAAAGTGTATTGAAAAACCATAAAGGACACTGGATTCCAGAGAACTTGATATGCCTTCTGTAGTTTTGTAATGATAAAAGTTGAACTTAAAAAACCGGTGGTTTGAAAATGTGTTTGAGAAACAGAAAAGAATAGGCTGTTTCGTAGAGAAAATTGGAGTTTAAAGAAAGAAGATTCTCTGCTTTTTGGATGGATGTAATTTCAGGAAGTGTACAGATATCAAGAATTTTCTGTCCTGAGTTTTTGGTTTTATTTAAAGGCGAAGAATCGGAATCATTCGTCTTTGCTAATTCTTTGCTTACGTAGCATTTTCCGTTACAGTGAAGTTCCGGTTTGCTTTTGTTGATGCAGAGAACGGTGGAAATATAATCATAATTTACAGCATACTCCACCAGTGGGATCAGAGGTCTGAACACCATATAAAGCGTGAGGAATATGCTGCAAATTAAATTCATCTGTTATTTCTTGCTTAGAGCTTCATCGTATCTTCTGCTCACTTCTTTCCAGTTAAGCACATTCCAGATGGCATTAAGGTAGTCTGCTCTTTTATTCTGGTATTTCAAATAATAAGCGTGTTCCCAAACATCAATTCCTAAGATCGGTGTTCCTTTTTCTTCTACAACATCCATCAGAGGATTATCCTGGTTAGCTGTAGAAGAAACGAATAATTTCCCGCTCTTATCCACAGAAAGCCATGCCCATCCTGAACCGAAACGATCTGCACCAGCCTTGCTGATCTTTTCTTTGAATGCATCCATACTTCCGAAAGTTTCCGTAATCGCCTTAGCCAGCTTTTCAGAAGGCTGCGTGTTTTTTACGGGTGTAAGAACCGTCCAGAAAAGCTCGTGGTTGTAATGTCCACCAGCATTGTTTCTTACTGCTGGCGTCAGTTTAGAAACTCCGGAAAGGATCTGGAAAAGCGTTTGTTTTTCCTGTGGTGTTCCTGCAATCGCTTTATTCAAATTGGCCACATACGCTGCAGCATGTTTTGAATAGTGAATTTCCATCGTCTGTGCATCTACCGAACCTTCCAGTGCATTGTATGCATACGGAAGCGGTGTCTGCTTAAACTGCGCAAAAGCAAACTGTGCAGCAAATACGGCACTTAAAGCTGCTACTTTCAAAATCTTCATAACGTTTTGTTTTTATGGTTTAACAATATTTTTATACTTATAGAAGGGAAGCAGGATGACGGAAGCACGAAGACATTTCTGCCTGAAGATGACTCTCCTTCATTGATACTTCTTCATCTCATCTTTTTAACCATCTGCATTCATGAGTTCCGTCAATCATTATCCCCGTCATTATCTTCTGCATGAAGACTCCTCTACTCCATGATCTCAATTTCATTGGTCTTTTAATCATTTACATTAATGACCATCATTCATCATCATCATTAACTTCCAGCTCCATTCTTCCATCTTCATTTCCCAACTCTATTTCAATAATTTCTTAATATCCTCGATCAATATTTCCCTGTCGGGATGGTATTTCCCGTTGAGTTTCGGGGTCTTTGCTTCCGGATCTTCGTAATTCAATCCTGAATAATACAGGATCGGCATATTGTCCTTATTGTATCTGCATCGGATATTTCCTTCTTTATCCACCAAAGCGATCATTCCGCTGTGGTTAAGACTTTCACTGTCGTCCTCTTTATCTCCTACATAGATATTGAATTGGTCTGCTAGTTTTCCGATATAATCTCTGTCTCCGGTAAGAAAATGCCAGTCAGGAGATTTTGCACCTACACTTTTAGCATGTTCTTTCAATGCGGCAGGTGTATCATTTTCCGGATCTATACTTATTGAAATGATCCCGAATTCAGGACTGTTCACCTCATCTTCAATAAATCTCATATTCCGGTTCATCACAGGACAAATCGTAGGACATCTGCTAAAGAAAAACTCTACCAGATACACCTTTCCCAGCATATCTTTATTGGTGATTTTTTTATTATTCTGGTCGGTGAGTTCAAAATCGGGAACCTTCATTACGGTGTACAGGTTCTTCTTGAAATATCCCATTCCAACACCTATTCCCAGAAACAGCAGGGCAAAAATCGCAATCGGAATGATCACCTTTCTCTTTGCTCCGTTTTTGGCCTTATTATTTTTGGACATATTTCTCAGGATTTTTTTTGAACTCGTCCTTGCATAGGCTACTGCAAAAACCGTACGTTTTATTTTTATAGACTGCCGTATCTTTCATATCATCTTCTGTTTTCATGTGACAGATAGGATCTTCCGCGTTGGCAAATTTTACTTTCGCAGCAGTCGATTTTGAAGATGTGGCGCTTTTTTTATGCTTTACTTTAGGGGTTTCCTGACCACAGGCTAATAATGAAACTGACAATAGTGCAGTTAAAATAATTTTTGATTTCATTTTAATTATAAATTGAAATTGATAGTATGATGAATGTGTACATTAATTTTTAACACAAAGATAAGCATCGTTTTTACCATCTATTGCTTAAAACAACATCAGGCCACATAAAACGAAGGTGCTTTGATAAAAACTAAAAGAATAGTTGAAACTAAGCTAAAGGAGGATGGAATATTCTGGAAAAGTATTCTGAAGTATGATCAATTCTATAATCTGAATGGATAGCCTCATCTTCAGAATCGGATTCTTTCTGACCTAAAAATGAAAGGGTATCGTGAGAAACAAAAACATCCAGAACGGATATTTTGATGACCTGGGAATTATTGGACTGCTTTTCTGTTTTTGCCAGTTCTTTGCTGACGTAGCACTTTCCCTTACACGTTGACTGAGGAATATTTCTGTTTTCACAGAGGTTTTTCACAATATAATCATAGTTCACGGCATAGTTAACCAATGGCAAAACAGGGCGTAGTGCAATGGTAAAAATGATGAATATGGATATAAAAAGTCTCAATGTTCAGTTCTGTTGTACAAATATACTACTCAAATTGATTTTATAGCTTAGTATATGATGAATGTCATTGATTATTTTTAGATTAGGGAAAATAAGGTTTCTTGTAGTTGTAATAGTTTTCCTCTCGCGGATTATGGGGATTTTGCAGATTTTTTATTATTATAAAAAAACCTTATAGGTTTTGGAAACCTATAAGGTTTGGTGTTTCATATTTTTTTAACGGATAATGTATTGTTTTTAATCGCAAAGGCGCGAAGAATATTACAAAAGGATGCTGTAAGGCGCAAGGATTTTATCTCCGATAAACTTTTATAATGCTAATAATTGTCGTTTTATCTTACAGCCTAAAACCTATTATTTGACACCTGCTAACTGCAACCTAAAACCTACCATCTGCTACCTTACCCCTGCTACCTAACTAAATTTCATCCTCTGAATCCTCACCGCATTTAATATGGCTAGCATCGCTACTCCTACATCAGCAAATACAGCTTCCCACATCGTTGCCAGACCTCCGGCTCCGAGCGCTAAGACTACAGCTTTTACGGCAAAGGCTAAGACAATATTTTGCCAAACGATCTTTTTGGTTTGTTTACCAATATTGATGGCCATTGGGATTTTGCTTGGCTTATCGTCCTGGATAACGACATCTGCAGTTTCAATCGTGGCATCGCTTCCGAGTCCTCCCATAGCAACTCCTACATCGCTGAGTGCCACTACCGGAGCATCATTCACGCCATCACCAACAAAGGCTACGGTTTGATTTTTCGCTTTGATCTCTTTTACTTTATTGACTTTGTCTTCCGGTAATAGATCTCCAAAAGCTCTGTCGATACCCAATTGGTCTGCCACATATTTGACAACGGTACTTTTATCACCGCTGAGCATAGTGGCTTTTACGCCCATTCTGTGCAGGTTGTCAACGGTTTCTTTGGCATCACTTTTTATACTGTCTGCAATGGTGATGTAGCCTGCAAACTTTTGATCATAAGCTATGGCAATAAGCGTGTACACCATATTGGCGTGATTGGTATCGTAGCTGATATTGAATTTATCCATCAGCTTAAAATTACCGACCAGCAATTCTTTTCCATTGACTGAAGTTTTTAAGCCATGCCCTGCAATTTCTTCCACATTTTCCATGGGAATAGTATGATCAATATCGCCTACATAATTATGGATCGCTGTGGCTACCGGGTGGGTACTTTTGCTTTCCAAAGCGTTGACCAGTTTCAGGATTTCTTCTTTACTGAATTCAGGTTTGATGTTTACTTCCTGTACTTTGAATACGCCTTCCGTCATCGTTCCGGTTTTATCCATCACCACATTCTGGATTTCCGCAATGCTGTCTAAGAAATTACTTCCTTTAAATAAGATCCCGTTTCTGCTTGCCGCTCCAATTCCTCCGAAATATCCCAGCGGAATGGAAATTACCAATGCACAAGGACATGAGATCACCAGGAAGATCAAAGCTCTGTACAGCCAGTCTCTGAACTGATAATCATTCACAAAGAAAAAAGGCAGAAGACAGATTCCTATGGCTAGAAATACGACAATCGGCGTGTATACTTTTGCGAATTTTCTGATGAATAATTCGGTCGGGGCCTTCTGCGCGGTAGCGTTTTGAACCAGTTCCAGAATTTTACTCAGCTTGCTGTCTTCATAAGCGGTATTTACTTTTACGAGAGCAATGCTGTTCATATTGATCATCCCTGCCAATACTGCTTCTCCTTTTGTTTTAGTGTCCGGTTTGCTTTCACCTGTGAGCGCTGCGGTATTGAATGAAGCCGATTCAGTCATCAGTTCACCGTCAAGAGCTAGTTTTTCTCCGGGTTTCAATTGGATGATGTCTCCTATTTTGGTTTCTTTGGCTTTAATGGTTTTTGGTTTGCTGTCTTCAATGATGGTTACCTCATCAGGACGTTGATCCAATAAGGCTTTGATATTTCCTTTGGCTCTTGAAACAGCCATTCCCTGGAATACTTCCCCTACGGAATAAAACAGCATTACAGCAACTCCTTCGGGATATTCCCCGATTGCAAATGCTCCTACTGTGGCAATTCCCATCAGGAAAAATTCAGAAAAGACATCTCCATGAACGATACTTTCGTAGGCTTCCTTTAATACGGGAAATCCTACAGGAATATAGGCTGCCAGATACCAGACCAAACGCACCCAACCTGTAAACCATTCCGTTTTTATATAATTGTCCAATGCTATTCCTATCAGCAACAGCACGAAAGAGATAATGGCAGGAAGGAACATCTGAAAAGGTGTTTTGTCTCCTGTATCGTGAGAGTGATCATGTCCGTCTCCTTCGGAATGATCATGTGTATGCTGTTCTTTCTTTTTGGGTTTTGTACTGCAACATTCTTCCATAAATACTATTTTGATGTAAAATTAAGGTTATACTCAATGCAATACTATTGCAAACTTTCAAGACAGTTTTCGCAGATTCCTTTGGCAAAAAGTCTTATTTCATCAATTCTGAAATGGGTCTGAATATCTTCCGGGAAGGAAATATCTTCTCGGCAGGTGGTCTGCTTGCATATTTTACAGTAAAAATGCAGATGCCAGTCTTTGTGGGTTTTCTCATCGCAGCCGTCATCGCATAATTTGTATTTTGTAGTGGCATTTTCCTGTATACTGTGGACAATTCCTTTTTCTTCAAACGTTTTCAGCGTCCGGTAAATGGTCGTCCTGTCTGCATTATCAAAATGATTTTCCACTTCCGAAAGGGACAGCGCCGCTTCCTGGGTACTCAAAAAATCATACACCAGAATCCTCATGCTGGTGGGCTTGGTATTTTTATCGATGAGCTTGGTTTCTATATCTTTTTTCATTTGTAAATTAATTTTTAAAGATTTCACTACCCTTAAAACTACCATAAACACCTCTAATTTAGGCATAAAAATCGGTAATTCTCCGGCCTGTTTCTATAAATAAATGATCATTTCCTTTAATGCTCATCGCCGGAATTGGAAAGTTTAGCATTAACGAAAAAAGCTCCTTTCACTACAATTCTGGCATCAGCAGGAATTCCCTTTACAGCTGTAATGGCTGTATAGCCCATATCTGAGGTACCTTTTATCACTTCTACCTTTTCAAAATTCAAAGTTTTTTGCTGTTGTGCAGGCTTTCCTTTTTCTTCTTTTTGACCGTTGCCAGGTTCTTCTTCATATTCCTCCGGCTTTTTATCGGTACGGATAAAAATATAATATTTTCCGTCTGCTTCCACAATGGCTTCGTTAGGAACGGCAGGGGTTGTATTTTTATCAAGACTGACAATTCCAGTGATATTCATCCCGTCGATGAGGCCTGCTTTATTACCCGTCACTGTGCCATGTACTGAAACCGTCTTGCTTTCGTTTTCAAAGGAAGATCCTACACTGTACACCATAGCATCATATTCGATTTCAGGATTATTGGTCAGTTTGAAATGGACGATCTGCCCTACTCTCATTTTAGGAAGGTCTTTTTCAAAAACCTGCAGATCAAGATGGATAGAATTATTGTCGATAACCTCCGCCACAGGCGACGAAACATCTACATAACTTCCGATCTGTGCTGAAATACTGCTTACAGTTCCGCTAATGGGTGCTGTAATCACCAATCCTGATCTCATATTGCCATTATTTACTTTCCCCGGACTGATTCCCATCATCTGAAGCTGTCTCAAAAGGGAAGCTTTTTTTGTTCTCAGGGTTTTAAGCTCTGCATCTGAGCTCTGCAGGTTTTTCTTGGCGCCTGCATCGTTATCAAAAAGCTCACGCTGTCTTCTGTATTCCTGCTCTGCATAGGTAATTCTGCTGTTTGTGGTCAGGTATTCTTCCTGTAACCGGATAAATTCAGGATTGGCAATGGTTGCGATCACCTGTCCTTTTTTCACAATGCTTCCTACCTGTACATTCAGGGTTTTGATTACTCCGCCGTATAGAGAGGTGATAGTAGCTTTATTGTTATTGGGAACTCTCAGAAGACCGTTCGCTTTGACAGTGGACGTCAGCTCCTTCATTTCTATGGAGCCTAAAGATATTCCGACCGATTTGATCTGATCTTCCGTTAATGAAGCAATAGTCTGTGGTGCTTCTTCATGGCCGGCCACAGCTTTTTCAGTCATTACTTCCTGTTTTTCGGCCCGTGCTTCTTTTTTTCCGCAGCTTACAAGTAAAAGTGCTGTGACGGTCAGATATATGATATTGTGTTTTATTTTCATGTTATTTATTGATGATTGAATTAATGGTAACTACAGATTGATTGACCTGCTGAATGGATTCTAAATACTTCAACTGAATATTGGTGGCGGTCTGCAGGGCAAAAAGATATTCTACATACGAGATTTCTCCTGTTTTATAGCCTAACTGGGCTGCTTTTACAATTTTTTCCGCGTTCGGGATGGCCTGACTTACATAATATTCATACTGCTGTAGATCCTGCTCATACTGTGCAAAAGCATTTTCGAGTTGTGCCGAAAGCTGATTCTGCTTCATCTTTGCATTGGTTTCAGCGGCCAGTTTTTCATACTCCAGAGACTGCATTCTTGCTTTTGTCGCTCCAAACGTCAACGGAATAGCAACACCCACAGAGAAAGAGTTGAAACGGTCTCCTGCATTATAAAATTTCTCCTGTCCGTTTTTGGTATGAAAACCTATGAGCGACTGGCTCGTCAGACCAAGACTGAATTCGGGAAGTCCCTGTGATTTTTCTACATTTTTATTCTTTTCAGCGATTTCCATTTCGTTATAGAAAGCTTTAACCATAGGATTATTAGCGACAGATGAACTGTCAAGGATATTTTCTGTTCTCAAAGGCCCGTAATCACTTTTGAGCGGCACTTCAAAATCTTCGGAAGTATTCAATAATGTCTTTAAATTTTTATAAGCATTGTTTAAATACACCTCATTCTGGTTCAGCAGCAGACCGATCTCTCCTTTCTGCGTTTCTGCTGTATTAATTTCAATCTTCTTGATATCTCCCGCTTTAAATCTTACTGTTGCAATCCTGATAAAATCCTGATAAAGGCTGTCAAGATCTTTCAGTTTAAATTTATTGTACTGAAGATATTCGATCTGATAATAATAGGTTCTCACTTGCCTGGTCAGTTCATTCGCCGAAACTTCTTTATCAATCTGTCTGGTTTTTATATTTTCAGTGATCAATTCTCTCCTTGCTTTGAACAGCGTAGGAAAAGGAATGCTCTGCGAAATGGCAAATGATTGGTCGAATTTCGGACTGTTGTATTGTCCAAGCTGTGCTTCAAAGTTTAATTTGGGAAGTTCTTTTGCCGTTCCTTTCAAAGCTTCTGCTGATTTTATATTCAGATCTTTTGATTTCAAAACCAAATTGTTTTCGGCAGCCATTTCTACTGCCTGATCTACGGAAATCTGTCTGGTCTGCGTATTGAACGTCTGTCCGAACATCAGAAATCCAAGAACAATAACTGTAGTGATGGGCTTAATTCTATTCATCTTTCGTGGAATCTTTGAATTAAAAATAATATAGAGCATCGGCAGAACAAATAAGGTAAGGAATGTAGCGGTTACCAATCCTCCGATGACTACAGTTGCCAATGGTTTCTGTACCTCTGCTCCTGCTCCTGTAGAAATTGCCATCGGTAAGAATCCTAATGAAGCTACCGTTGCGGTCATGAGAACGGGTCTTAATCTGGTTTTCGTTCCTTCATATACTCTCTTCAATACATCCGTCTCGCCGTCTTTTTCAAGTTGATTAAAGGTTCCGATTAAAACAATCCCGTTAAGAACCGCGACTCCAAAAAGAGCGATAAACCCGATTCCGGCACTGATACTGAAAGGCATGTCTCTTAAAAGTAGAGCAAAAACCCCTCCGATGGCACTCATCGGAATCGCTGTAAAGATCAATGCAGCCTGCTTAAACGAGTGAAAGGTGAAATAGAGCAGCATAAAAATCAGAAACAGGGAAACCGGAACTGCGATCATCAGACGCTTACTGGCTTCCTGTAGATTTTCAAACTGTCCGCCATAGGTAAAGTAATATCCGGAAGGTAACTTGATCTCTTGATCCAGTTTCGCCTGAATATCTTTCACCACACTTTGTACATCACGACCTTTTACATTAAACCCGATCACGATTCTTCTTTTTCCTTCTTCACGGCTGATCTGTGCCGGCCCCAGTTTATAGCTGACATTAGCCACTTGGGAAAGTGGAATCTGAGCTCCTGTTCCGGTCGATATCATTAAATTATTCACATCATCGATATTCGTCCTGTGAAGGCTATCGAGACGCACGACAAGATCAAAACGTCTTTCGTTTTCAAAAACCTGACCTGCTGCTTTTCCGGCAAAGGCTGTACTTACGGCATTGTTTACGTCTTCTATATTTAAACCATAATTGGCCATTCTCGTTCTGTCATATTCTACATTGATTTGAGGAAGTCCGCTTATCCTTTCAATCTGAGGAGGAGTGGCACCATCCACGGTCTGGATGATCTTTCCTACTTTATCTGCATAAATAGACAGTGAATCCAGGTTTTCACCGAAGATTTTAACGGCAACATCCTGTCTGATCCCCGTCATCAGCTCATTGAAACGCATCTGAATAGGCTGGTTCTTTTCAAAGAACACCCCAGGAATGGTTTCTAATTTTTCACTGATCTCATCGGCCAATTCTGTGTATGATTTTTTGGATTTCCATTCTTTTTGTGGTTTTAAAACGACGATCAGGTCGGTGGCTTCCGGAGGCATAGGATCGGTAGGAACCTCAGCAGAACCAGTTTTTCCTACAACCATTTTCACCTCATCAAACTGTTTGATAATTCTTGAAGCCTGCATGGAGGTTTCGATACTCTGACTTAACGAACTTCCTTGTGGCAGGATACAGTGGAATGCATAATCACCTTCCTGTAACTGCGGAATAAATTCGCCACCCATATTTTTGAAAATAAAAGCACTGATGACGAAAATAAAAATCGTGGCCGACACAATGATATATTTTACTTTAATTGCTTTGTGCAACATCGGCTGATAGATCTTCTGCAGGAAGTTCATCATCTTATCTGAAAAAGTTTCTTTATGCGAAATCTTTTTGGACAGGAACAAGGCGCTCATCATCGGAATATAGGTCAGTGAAAGGATTAATGCTCCTAAAATGGCAAATCCCACTGTTTTAGCCATTGGCGTAAACATTTTCCCTTCTACTCCGGCCAGTGTAAGGATCGGAATATAAACGATAAGGATAATAATTTCACCAAAAGCTGCACTGCTCCTGATTTTTGAGGCAGAAAGGAAAACTTCCTCGTCCATTTCAATTTGGGTAAGATTCCGCACGGATTTCCTTACGCCTAAATGATGTAAAGTGGCTTCAACAATGATCACGGCACCATCTACGATTAATCCGAAATCTATCGCTCCCAGGCTCATTAAATTGGCACTGACACCAAAAACATTCATCATTCCCAAAGCAAAAAGAAGGGATAATGGAATGGCTGAAGCTACGATAAGTCCGGCTCTCAGGTTTCCAAGGAAAACCACCAGAACGAAAATAACGATCAGCGCACCTTCAATAAGGTTTTTTTCTACGGTATTGATTGCTCTTCCAACGAGGTCTGTTCTGTCTAAGAAGGGCTCTATCACCACATCATCGGGAAGGGACTTCTGAATGGTTGGAATTTTAGCTTTAATCAGACTCACAACATCGTTACTGTTGGCTCCTTTCAGCATCATGACGACACCGCCTACGGCATCTACTTTTCCGTTGTAGGTCAGTGCTCCGTAACGCACAGCGCTTCCGAGACGTACATCTGCAACGTCTTTTATAAAAATGGGAACGCTTCCTGTCTCGTTTTTAACGGAAATATTTTTAATATCTTCCAATGAGGTGACAAAGCCAATTCCACGGATGAAATAGGCATTCGGTTTTTTGTCTATATAAGCTCCACCCGTGTTCTGGTTGTTTTTTTCTAAGGCTGTAAAGATGTCGGAAATGCTTACGCCCATTGCTTTAAGGCGGTCTGGATTTACTCCTACTTCATACTGTTTCAATTCCCCTCCGAAACTGTTGATTTCTGCTACACCCGGCGTTCCGTTCAGCTGTCTGCGGACAATCCAGTCCTGCATGGTGCGGAGTTCTTTAGCGGAATATTTCTTTTCACTTCCTTTTTTCGGGTGGAGAATATATTGGTACACTTCCCCAAGACCTGTACTTACAGGGGCAAGTTCGGGAGTTCCCACTCCTTTGGGGATTTCTTCCACGGCCAGCTTCAACTGTTCATTAATCAGCTGTCTGGCGAAATAAACGTCTACATTTTCTTTGAATACCACAGTGATCACGGAAAGTCCGAATCTTGAAATACTTCTGGTTTCCTGGATATCCGGAACATTGGCAATACTCTGCTCTATGGGAAAGGTAACCAGCTGCTCTACTTCCTGACCTGCGAGTGTAGGACATGCTGTGATGATCTGCACCTGATTGTTGGTAATATCAGGAACCGCATCTATAGGAAGTTTTGTAGCACTCCATACGCCCCAGATGATGAGAAGCAGGGTCATGATACCAACCACAACCTTGTTTTTGATACTGAATTTTATGATTTTATCTAACACGATCTGTATTTAATTTTTTATTGGTAATAACTGCATACGGCAGTAATGCCGTTGCAAAAATATCACGAAGACCTCTGCAATGGTATTGCAAAGCTCAAGAGATAGAAAGCCTAACTTTCTAATAATCAACAAAAATTAAATCTTAGGAGGTTGCCAGATATGGTCATACATCTGGTAAGCGAAATTATTTTTCTGAAAAAGAATTTTTTTTGAGAAATAAGCCTGAACCTGGCTCTGAACTTCAAACAAAGGATCCATTTTGAAAGAAGACACCGTTATCTGACAGCAGCTGCAAGTACATAATGGTGAACAAATATCACCTTTGTCCCTTGAATGAGATTCCTGAATATTGAAGGACAATTTAGTCTCTGCCTTTCCTGAACTACTGTGTACATCTTCGCAGGGCATCAGAGACAGTGCCATGAAATAGAATGCAAGTATCCATCTTAACAGGTTCATATGGGCAAAGGTAAAGTTTTTTTCTAAAATGGGAAGCTTATATAAGTATTAATATATTCCTGACATTATATTTAAAAATTATTTTAAGGACTGGAATAAAAATGAGAAAGTTGTTTGTGCAGGAATAATTTAATTCAATACCTAAGCTATTCATCTTTAATAATTTTAGCACAATAAAGAGTTTGTTTCTTATTACCCTCTATTTTCCAACTTTCTTACTCATTCGATGTCATTAAAAATGAATTGAATAGCAGAACTACCGGAGGAGACTTTAATATTGTAGAATCATTCGATTATGATGATAATAACACATTGATAAATTGGACAAATCCTGTAACTGGAATTAAGCCACAAGTAGCAGAAACGTTTATGATGTAAAAGGAAGAATCACCCATAACGATCAGGTAGAACCATCAAGTTTGAAAATTCTGCGAAGATTTACCAGCCAACTGGAATGACCCTCATTGCCTATAATGAAAACAATGACCCGGTATTCATTGATGGAGAAAAAGGAGATGTTGCTTTCCAATATGGGTTAACAAGCATGAGACAGCGAGTAACTTACGAAGGTAACTTTAGTGTTGATGGATATGGAAAATTCACCAAATTCTACAGTGAAGACGGAAGTTATGAAATTGTAAAAGACAATACAACCGGAAAGGAAAAGCATATTTTATACATCGGAGGAACAGCTTATGAAAGTAATATAGTATATTTAAAGAACTTTACAGAGGACAGTGGTTCTTATAAATTTCTGCACAAGGATTATTTAGGAAGTATTCTGGCCATTAGCGATGAAGCTGGAAACAAACTTGAGCAGAGACATTTTGATGCGTGGGGGAATTTTACCCATCTCCAAATAGGAAACGGTGCTATTATCACTGATAAAAATGTTATTGCCAAAAGTTTGTTACTAATAGAACGAGGATATACCAGCCATGAGCATTTTATGGAAGTTGGCATTATCCACATGAACGGAAGATTGTATGATCCGTTACTAAGAAGATTCTTAAATGCAGATGAAAATATTCAGGATCCTTACAATACCCAGAATTACAATAAGTATGGGTATGTGATGAATAATCCGTTGATGTTCAATGATACAAGTGGAGAATTCTGGCAGTTTTTAGCGATTCCTATTGTTAAAGCGTTACTTTTTGCTGTTGTCAGTTATGCTGCTACAGTTTTGATTACCGGTGCAAAGTTTAATATTCTGAACTTATATTCTTCCATCGTAATGGGACTGATAAGTGCGGGGATAACAACTGTTATAGGAGATGTCTTTTCTACTGCTACAGCAAGTATAGGTAATGAGGCTTTAAGAAGTCTCGTCCACGCAGGAGTACAGGGAACACTGAGCTTTATGCAGGGAGGTAATTTCTTTACTGCGGCAGCGAGTGCATTTTTATCAAGTGCGGTATCTTTTGGGTATGGGCAGGCTGTTGGAGCTGCAGCGTACAACGGTGCAAGCCAGGTAGCATTGGGGATGCTTTCCGGGGGTGTAGGTCATGCTCTTGCAGGAGGCAACTTTTGGGAAGGTGTGAAGATTGGAGGTATTGTTGCGTTGTTTAATCATACGATGCATAAAGTTTCTACCTCTATTGAATATAAAGAAAAACTTACACAGTTTTTAAAAGATAATGGTGTTAATCCAAATGATAAAGCAAATCAAACAAACCTTAGATACATATAAAATTATATTTAAAGAATATTGGGAAAATAGTGCACAATGGATAGAATTTGCGAATGCGAAAACAATAAAAGAATGGGAAGATAGCACTAATAAGGTTAGCTTAAATAAAGATGATACATTCAGTACAGCAAAAGGGCCCGCTGTTGGTATAACAAATGACAGATCTGGAAAAGTACTGCTTTCAACAAAATTATTTAAAAAAACCAATTGGTATTTAGCAGACCGCTTTATACACGAACAAGTACATTCAATTGATATTATTTCTGGTTTCTCTAAAAATCTTTAGGGATATCCAATAGAAAATGATATAACTGAGTTCAGAGCCTATGATAAAGTTAGAAAATGGACAGGTACTTTAGATCTACTAGGGGTAAGACATCTTTTAAATATTACAACTTTTTTCACAAATAATTTTAAATAATATGAGAATCAATATATCTAGCATTTTTTTTATCCTTTTGATAGCTAGTTCATGTCATTCACAAAATAAAATAGATAAGAATGAAATAGAAATAGTATTTCCAGAATCAGTGGATATGAATATGGTAAGAGTTGGGCAAGAAGCAGTAATAATTAATAAGTCAGATCACACCTATATTATTGATCCCTATTCTTTTACTGTAAATGTAAAAGTAATTGAAAATAACAATGAAATACAACCTTATCGGCAAAAATTATATGGTTCCTACTTAAGAGATGTGGATGATTGTAAAGAAGAAATATTAATAATAAAACCTAAAGGAAAAATTACAGTTAAAGTATTTTTCTTCCCTCTTAATTATTATAATTTTTCTGCAGATAAAAAGTATGTATTAAAATCTATGGTTTCATTTAACAGAAATTCATTAATTGGCTGTACAGAATATATTGACCAATTAGTAAGAAAAGGATATAAAATTCCTGATATACAGTTGAATATTACCTCTAAATTAATTTTAGATAACTAATTGGAATAGAAAAATAAAGCCGTAATGTTTAAATATTACGGCTTTTTAAAAAATCAAATCTAATAATTTTTTATACCTCAGTTTCGATTAGATAAAATGTTTTAAAACTCTTAGATTTTGTCAGACAAAACTTAATAGAAACATCTTATAAGAAGCTTATGCCAGTTTTTCAATGTTTAATGAAATAATTATCTTATGAAAAATTATATATACTTAATAATTTTATTTATTGTTTTCCAAGCTTGTACAGTTCAGAACAAAGCAAACACAGAGTTTATATATCATACCTCAGATTATGACTTGGGAACTATCTATGATGAACGTATTTATAACAGTTCAACCGGAATATATGAATACAAGAAATACTCTAAAAATAATTTAGAGAAAAATATAAAATTATATATAAGATTTACACAAGAAGATTTAAAAACCATTTATGAATTATATCCTTCTTCAAAGTCAGGAATGAGTGATTGTTATTTTAAGAATTATGTAATTGTACGTAAATCAACGTTAACATTCAATTCAGAGAAAGATAATTTCAATGAGATAGAATGCAATAATAATGGTAATTCTATTTTTACTAAAATTGAAAATAAGATTGAAAGTCATATTACTTCCTCTGAAACCTATAAAACGAATTTTTACTGGGAGTTTTATAAAAAATAAAAAATCATGATAAAACTTAGATGGAAAGATTACACAACATTAGAGTTGAGGTATCTGCTATTAGCCATTATTAGCTTCTTTTTAGGTTGTAAAAACCCAAAACATAGCAGCATAAATAGACAGCAATCAAATACATCTGTTGAAAAAAAATTCATTCCAAAGTATGGAAAAGTATACTTTGATTATGATGCGATAGATCATTATCATATCAATATGGATGAAAATTCCATAATGGCTTTAGATACTATTCCGAATCGCTCAAAAAAAGATCAGTTAAAACTCGACATACTTATTAACAAAACTCCCAAGGATATAAATGATACGCAATTTATAAAAAGTCTGGATAAACTTGGTTTCAAACAAACAGTAATAAGATCTCACAACTTTAAAAAGATCAATGAGATATTTATTGAGAAGACTGTAAGTGAGAATATTGAATATGCCTGTATTCCTATTTATCGGGATATTTTGATTTTCAAAAGACAAAAAAAAGTTATTGGAATAGCAAAAATATGCTTTGAATGTAATCAAAAGCATATAGTCGGAACGAATGCAAATACAGAAAATTTTGGGCAGGACGGTGACTATCCGAAACTCCTTCAAATTCTTAATACCAATTAGTTTAATATAAAAGCCGTAATATTCAAACATTACGGCTTTTAAAAAAAATCAAATCTAAATAAACTATAAATTCGGATTATTCTCAATCTCCTTCTGCGGAATACTAAACAGATAATACTTACTGTTTGGTGCAAAAGCAGACTGGTCAGGGAAATTAAAGACCGAGTGTCCTCTTCCGTTCACTGTTTTTACTGTTCCGTCCGGAGTGGTAATCTGTACTTTTATCGGCTGGCCATTAGCATCTACAAATGGTTTTCTTACCACTGTCCCCTGCGTTCTTATGATATCTGAAAGAGAGAAACCTTCTCCAAAAAGTTCTTTTCTTCTTTCAATCAGGATTTCTTTGATAACATCATCCTGAGCTAGAGATCCGGTGTAAGGATTGGCATTTCTCGCTGTTTTCAATTGATTTAAAGCTATAACCGCATTGGTAACATTTCCGTTTCTGGCTTCTGCCTCAGCTTCGATCAGGTACATTTCTGCGGCTCTCATTAACACAATATCTGCGATAAGTCCGGTTTTAAATTTAAACTTGGAATATCTTAACAGTCCTTCCCTACCTGGGAGTCCATCCCACTGAAATAGCTGGGATCTGATATCATTGGCATCAAATAAACTTTTGAAAAAAGGATCCGCCATAAAGCTGTAGTAATAACTTCCTGAAGAAGATACATCAAGAAAATGGAAAGCATAGCTTGCCCCCGACTGCTCCTGAGTCTGTCCGTGTCCCCAGATCCATTCTCCATTATTGATATCATTGAAACCTTCTTTGTATTTTTCAGAGGTCATTAAAGCGTAACCTGTTCTGGCTGCTTTTGCCGCTGCTGCTGCTTTGCTCCATTCACCGGTATTCAGATAAGCTCTTGCTAGAAGTCCGTTGACTACTGCTTTGTTGATCTTATCCTTATTATTTCTGGTATAATTGGTCAGTAGATTATCCGCTTCTGTCAGATCGCTTTTAATCAAAGTATAAATTTCTTCCAGGCTTGCTCTTTTCTTTGGCACAGAACTGATTGTTGATGGTTCCGTATAAATTGGGGCTGTAAGCGCCGTTTTGTCTTTCAGATAACTAAACTGGTAAAAGCTTGCCAGGTTTAGATAGCAGAATGCACGCAATGCTTTAGCCTGTCCCTTTACCTGATCCTTCTTCGCCTGGCTTCCTTCTGTCTGGTCAATACGGGTGATTACATTATTCATATTATTGATCGTAGAATATAGGGCTGACCATATAAACTGCGGTCGGGAAACTGTATTATTGATCATCTCTGTGAAAGCGTAGGTAGAAGCGTAGCCGTATTTATTCGTCAGAACAGCAACATCACTTCCCATCGCATCACTCGCTCTAAGCACTGTTGAATAACCGAGATTCGCATAGGTAGGTCCATCATCATTCAATTTTGCCCAGGCACCATTGATGACTGTTTCAGCACTTTCCGCTGTTTTGAAAACCTCTTCCCCACTAGCCTGATCTGTAGGAGCCGTTTCCAGCTCGTTTTCACAGCTTGTCAGCGACCATAGGGCAATCAAAGCAAAAGATATATATTTTAATTTTTTCATTATTCCAATTTTAAAAGTTTAAAGAGTTGCCTGAAGACCGAAAGTTATCGTTCTCATCGCAGGATATCTGTAATAAGTGGTCCCATCCAGAGCCTGTTCCGGATCCATTCCTTTATGCTTATAGAAGGTCAGAAGGTTTTCGGCCTGAACATAAATCCTGAACTTTTTTAGACCCAGTTTCTCAAAATAATCCGAAGGAAGTGTATACCCCAGACTCACATTTTTAAGTCTTGCATAGGTTCCTGAATATAAAAACCTTGAAGAAGAAGAATTCCAGTTATTTGTTGTTGTGCTTAACGCAGGAACATCTGTGTTCGGGTTTTCCGGAGTCCATCTGTTTAGCATTTCTGCACTCCAGGCACGTCCGCCAGCGCTTCCGTTAGACATTAACGAGGTGTAATCAGTATCAAGAATCTTTCCGCCAATGCTGAATGTCAGCAATCCTGAAAGATCAAAGTTTTTATAAGATACACTTGTGGTAACTCCACCCGTTACTTTAGGTAATGCGGATCCCTGCAGGGTCCGTGTCGCTTTTGCATATTCAGAAGTGGTCCCGTCTACCGTATTTCCGTTGGCATCCTGGTAAATGTATCTCCAGAGAGGTTTTCCGTTGGAAGGATCTACTCCTTTCCATTCCTGAAGATAAAAATCATAGATAGAACCTCCTACTTCTAGGCGCTTAGTGCCGGATATGACAGCTCCCTTTGGCAGCTTTGTAATCTTATTATGTAAAGTACTCAGGTTGACATCCACATTCCACTGGAAATTATCATTTCTGATGGGTGTTGTGAATAATGAGAATTCAAAACCTGTATTCTGTATGGTCCCGACATTAAAAGGAAAATCACTGATTCCAAGAGATGGTGCAACCGGCATATTAAAAAGAAGATCCTGGCTCTTTCTTTTAAAATATTCTACATTCCCTTTAATCCTGTTATTAAGAATAGCAAACTCTAAACCTACATTTAAATTAAGATTGGTTTCCCATTTCACATCATTGGTCTGTATTTTTTCAAGAACCGTTCCCGGCTCGCCAAGGTTATTATAAAATTTATACAGTTCCTGGTAAGCGTAATAAAGCGAAGATCCGTTAGGTCTACGTAATTTATCATTCCCTTGACCTCCGTAACTCGCACGAAGCGTCAGTTGATTAAAGAAATTCAGATCCTTGATAAAACTTTCATTTGAAACTTTCCATGAACCTCCTACTGACCAAAATTTTCCCCATCTGTTATCTGTATAAAATCTTGAAGAACCATCTGCTCTTCCGGATACGGATAAGAAATAAGTATTGTTAAAATCATATTCTGCTCTTCCCAGGAAACTCAACAAAGAGAATTTATCACTATTTCCACTGAAGCTCCCTAACAGGGCAGCCGCATCAGGTTCGTAATAGTAAGGCAGCGAAAACTGGCTTCTGGAACCGGAAATCGTTTGATAATCATATTTATAAAACTCCTGACCTCCTAAAATATTGATATGGTGTTTTCCGAATTTTTTGTCATACGTCAGAATATTACTGGTGGTATAAGAAAGTGTCCTGGTATTTGATCTCGTAACAGATCCTCCAGTCTCACTTCCCTCTCCGATAAGCGGATTGGAGTAATAATGTCCATTGTAATTCACTAAATCAATTGAAAAGCTGGTTTTAAATTTCAGTTCCGGAAGGAAAGTAAACTCCAAAAATCCTTTTCCTGAGAAGTTATCCTCTTTGTTTTCATTTTTGTCTAAAGGAAGCGTTGCTGCAGCATTCTGATTCTGCAGTGCACTTGTAGGTCTGTATTTTCCGAAATCGTAAATTCTGTTTCCCTGTGCATCCAGTCGGTAGCTTCCATCTTCATTTCTCTCATAATAAGGATAAAAAGACGGAATTACCCTTGCTGCATTGATGATATTGTCTGTTCTTGAATCCGATGATGGCGGTGCATTCTGGATACTGTTGGTATAGCTTAAATTCACTCCTGCATTCAACCATTTTTTAACTTCAGTATTAACCTTCAATCTGGTTGCGAATTTTTGAAAACCAGACTCAATGGCAATTCCTTTATCATCCAAATACCCTAATGAAAAAAAATAATTACTTTTTTCGCTGCCCCCGCTGATATCAAAATCAACCTGACTTCTGGATGCTGTTCTTTGAAGAATATCTCGCCAGTCGTCATTCCATAAAGGTTTTGCTCCAGGAAGAAGTTTTCCGTCTGCTCCCACAGGATTTGGAAATCCGGCTCCGTAAGGATTGATCCCAAGTGCATTGACAAGATTATCACTTGCCATCTGTCCTGCCTGTTGTGAAGAGATCTGAGGAGACTTGTAACCATTTCTCAATGCTTCCCAATACAGCTGGAAATACTGATCCGTACTCACCTGCTTATAATCTTTGACCGCTCTGCTGGAAAATCCCTGACTGAGATTAAAATTCACTCTGGATTCTCCTTTCTTGCCGGATTTTGTGGTAATGATGATAATTCCGTTAGCTCCTCTTGAGCCGTATAATGAACTTGCTGTAGCATCTTTCAGAACACTGATGGATTCAATATCATTGGGGCTGATGGAATTGATGTTTCCATCAAAAGGAATTCCATCCACAACATATAAAGGATCACTGGAAGCACTTATAGAGCCCACTCCTCGAATCCTGATAGATGCCGTAGAACCCGGCTGTCCTGAAGCACTTACTGCCTGAACACCCGGAACCTGCCCTTCCAGAGCCTTTGTAATATTGGTAACAGGCCGGTTATTGATCTTATCACTTGAGATAGTGGCTACTGAACCTGTGTAGCTTGTTCTTTTGGCTTTACCATAAGCAATTACTACCACCTCATCAATTTCTTTTTCGGTGATTGTATCTTTTTTTGGCTTAATTTCCTGTGCCTGTACACTGATAATACCTAAGAAAAATACAGCGACTGGTGGAATCCAGATCTTAGAATTAAATAAACTTTTACTAATCATAATCAATTTTATTTATCATATATTAAAAATTAACCCCTTGCAGAAAAGTCAACAAAGGGCATCGATAAATACGATTAACCAAATGCTTATTTTTCCTTTAAGGCTGAATGTAACACCTTGCGCAGAGGCAGGTTGTTAAGATTTCACAGGGTCAGTTCCCTCCATCTTTCTTTATAAGCCGATCGAAATATGTTTGCAAATCTAAAAACAATTAGTCTACAAAACAAGTAGACTTTAAAATTTATTATTAATTTTTATCAAAATTTAAGTTAATTTTTAATTAAAGAATGTTATAACAGCTATTTATAGAATTATGAAAATATTAAACATGACAAATATCATTATCAATAACACAATAACATTCAAGTACAATTAAATTCAAAAAAAGTTCTATAATCAAACTAAACTTTTTAAATTTATACAATGAAAGTTTTAATTGTAAACGGCCCCAACCTGAATCTTTTAGGCAAAAGAGAACCTGAGATCTATGGTAGTATAACCATGGAAACCTGTTTGGAAGAACTGAAATCTGAATTCACTTCTCATGATCTGGAATATTATCAATCCAATATTGAAGGAGAAATTATTAACAGGCTTCAGGCAGATGATTTTGACGCAGTCGTAATTAATCCCGGTGCTTATACGCATTATTCGTATGCTATTGCAGACTGTTTAAAGAATATCAGTAAACCAAAGATTGAAGTTCACATCAGTAATATTTACAAAAGGGAAGAATTCCGTCAGAAATCTGTGACCGCTGCCAGTACAGATGCGGTGTTGTCCGGGTTTGGAATGGACGGATACAGATTAGCAATTTTAAGTTTGAAATAATAACAGAATTTCAGTGCTTTAACAAACGTGACATCCATTACTAGAATAGTACAAAACAGGCACTACAGAAAATATTGCATCGAACAAAAACCAAGTTAAGAAATAAAAAAGCCTCATCGTTGATGAGGCTTTTGTTGTATTAAGTAGTCTGCTGCTGAAGCTGAGGTCCTGAAGCAATTAACTTCTTCCCTTCTTCAGTATTACAGTACTGCTCAAAGTTTTTGATATATCTTGCAGCAAGATCTTTTGCTTTTTCTTCCCATTCTGTAGCATTGCTGTACGTTTCCCTAGGATCAAGGATACCTTCAGAAACATTTGGAAGCTGTGTAGGAATTTCAAGGTTCATGATTGGAACCTGAGTTTTAGGAGCATTTTCGATAGAACCGTCGATGATTGCATCGATGATTGCTCTTGTATCTTTCAGAGAAATTCTCTTTCCAGTTCCGTTCCATCCTGTATTTACCAAATAAGCTTTAGCTCCGTGCTCCTTCATTTTTCCGATCAATGTTTTAGAATACATTGTTGGGTGAAGAGTGAGGAAAGCTTCTCCAAATGCAGGAGAAAAAGACGGTTCCGGTTCAGTAATTCCTCTTTCGGTACCTGCCAGTTTGGAAGTATATCCACAAAGGAAGTGGTACTGAGCCTGGTTTTCATCCAAAATAGAAACCGGAGGCAATACCCCGAATGCATCAGCAGAAAGGTAAACGATCTTTTTAGCATGTCCTGCCTTTGATGGAAGAACAATCTTGTTGATATGGTAAATTGGGTAAGATACTCTTGTATTTTCTGTAATAGATCCGTCTTTATAGTCAGCTACACCATTGTGTACCACTACGTTTTCAAGAAGCGCATCTCTTTTGATTGCTCTGAAAATATCCGGTTCTTTTTCAGCTGAAAGATCAATTACTTTCGCATAGCATCCACCTTCGTAGTTGAATACACCATTGTTGTCCCAACCGTGCTCGTCATCACCAATCAGGAATCTTTTCGGATCTGCAGATAAAGTTGTTTTTCCAGTTCCGGAAAGACCGAAGAAAAGAGCAACATCTCCTTCTTCTCCTACGTTTGCAGAACAGTGCATAGAAGCCATTCCTTTCAGTGGAAGGTAATAGTTCATCATGGCAAACATCCCTTTTTTCATTTCACCTCCGTACCATGTACCTCCAATGATCTGTAGTTTTTCAGTAAGGTTGAACATGATGAAGTTTTCAGAATTCAATCCTTGAGATTCCCAGTTCGGGTTGGTAGTTTTAGAACCATTAATTACTGTAAAATCCGGTTCTCCAAAGTTTTCAAGCTCATAATGAGAAGGACGGATAAACATATTCGTAACGAAATGCGCCTGCCATGCTACTTCAACAATGAATCTTACTTTTAGTCTTGTATCTGTATTGGTCCCACAAAAGGCATCCACTACATAAATTTTCTTAGCCTCAGAAAGCTGGTTCAGCACTAATCCTTTACAAGAATCAAAATTTTCCGCTGTGGTAGGAAGGTTTACTTTACCATCCCAGAAAATCGTGTCTCTTGTAACATCATCCTGAACTATATATCTGTCTTTAGGTGAACGACCTGTGAAAATTCCTGTCTGCACTGATACTGCACCGGATTCTGTAAGTTCAGCTTTCTCAAAGCCTTGATTTTCAGGAGAAATTTCAGCCTGATATAATTCCTCGTAAGAAGGATTATAGACTAATTCATAACTTCCTTTAATCCCTAATTTTTCTAAATCCTGGATGATTTTAGCGTGTTTCATTTTACTTATATTTTCTATTTCTTTATTGGGCTCAACAAAATTAATATTAATTATTTGTTAAAGGTGGTTTAAATATAATGATATAAGTCAGAATGACAAATAAAAAAAAGGGATTGTAAATTACTGATTACAAATTAATTATATCAGACCATTGAAAAACGGCATTAAAACCTTTTCCCCAAAAATAGTCCTCATAGCCGTGAAATTTAGCACTCATCACAAAATCTCCACCCCATGCCCCCAGACTTTTTACAAAAACGGGACAGTCTGCGAAAAACTTCTCTTTAACTGTAGGAATTTCAAGGAATTTTGAAATTTTTTGTTCATGAATCATCATCAGTTCCGAAAAACTTTCCAATTCGTTGCATAACAAAACTTTCTTTGTGATATCCGAAAATTCATCAACAAGTATTTGGGACTTCTCTTTTGACTTGTAAAAAGTGATTCCTTCTCTACTGTCCTGCTTCTGATTTAAATGAATAAAAATCAGCTCATTTTTGAACGGTGGATTGAAATTTACCTTTTCATAAATAATCTCAGGTTTACTTCTGAAAAGGACCGCTGATTTTTCTTTTGCAACAGCAATATCATAACCGCTTCCGCCCAGACTGATGCTGTTCAGATAGAAAGGATCAATCTCTGCCCATTCTGCAAGGTTGTTCATTAAAGTGGAGCTGCTGCCAAGTCCGTAATCTGCGGGAAACTGGAGATTGGTTTTAAGATGATAAGTACAATCGTTTTTGAACTTGGTTTTAGAAAGCTGCTGAACATTCTTTAAGGTTTTAAGAATAAACTCAGCGCCTGAAGGAAGATTGGTCTCAAGAATCTGCCAGTTTTTATAATTGATGACAGCCTTCAGCCATACTTTTTTCTGATGATGGGCTTCCCAAAAAATCAATGATTTTTCATCATCTTTTTCATCAAAAAAAAACTCTTGTCCAAGCTTGGTAGGTACCGCCAGGACAAGAGCTCCGTCTATTGCGAAATATTCTGAAGTAAGCATAAGCTTTCCCGGTGAAAATATTCCGCTCATATTTTTTTTAATTAGATTGCAGAAGCAACATCTACAGAACCGTCAATTTTTTTGATCAGCCCCTGAAGTGTTTTTCCAGGACCGACTTCAACAAAGTTTGATGCGCCATCTTTGATCATATTCTGAACAGACTGCGTCCATTTTACAGGACCTGTAAGCTGAGCGATCAGGTTTTGTTTGATCTCCTCAGGATTGGTCACTGCTGTAGTTGTGATATTCTGGTATACCGGAATTGTTGCTTTTCTGAATTTCGTTGTTTCAATAGCGGCTGCTAGTCTTTTCTGTGCCGGCTGCATCAGTGGGGAGTGAAATGCCCCATTCACAGGAAGCAATAATGCTCTTTTTGCACCAGCTTCTTTAAGTTTTATGCAAGCTTCTTCTACTGCAGGAGTTTCTCCAGAAATAACAAGCTGTCCGGGACAGTTGTAATTGGCTGGCACCACAATACCACTGATCTGTGCACAGATCTCTTCTACTTTAGCATCATCAATACCTAAAATAGCAGCCATAGAACTTGGATTGGCATCGCAGGCTTCCTGCATTGCTTTTGCTCTTTCGGAAACCAATTTTAAGCCGTCATCAAAAGATAAAACTCCGTTGGCCACTAAAGCTGAAAATTCTCCTAAAGAATGTCCTGCAACCATTTCGGCCCCAAGACCGTTTACTGCTTTTAAAGCAGCAACTGAATGTATAAAGATGGAAGGCTGGGTAACCTCTGTTTTCTTAAGATCCTCATCCGTCCCGTTGAACATCAACGAAAGAATATCGAAACCTAAAATTTCATTGGCAGATTCCATTAAGTCCTTAATGTCTTTTCTAGAATCGTACAATTCTTTTCCCATTCCAACGAACTGAGAACCCTGCCCAGGAAATACAAGTGCTTTCATGTAATGAATTAAATATTATGCAAATATAAAGATAATGTTAAAAATACTCCTTTAAAAAGGCATAAATCGGTTAAGGAACTAATCTAATTACACGGTATCCTGTGTTTACATAAGCTCCGTTTGCTTTGGATTTTACAAACTCAAACTTGGTAGCAAGCTGAGTCTGAACTTTATTCATCTGCTTAAATATCTCTCCTTTTCTGTTTTCTCTGGTCAACATGTCATTTACAACATCAAAACCTACGATGGCATATTTGGGAGGAGTTTTGCAGTATTTACTTTTATAGGCAGCCAAAATCTCTTTTTCAAAATTTCCGTCTGTATTGATTTTTCTATCCATCACATAGACCAGACTTGCCTGGCTAAGCTCATCTACTTTTTTCTCGAAAACCGGAGAATAATACATACTGAATGCTTTTACTCCCTGCACTTCTTTTGAAAGAGCTACTACTTTATTGGCAAAAGCTTCACCGGCAGCATCATTATCACTGGCCAGGATAGCAATAACGGGAGCAGACTGTCCTGTCATCATATTCTGATCCAGCTGGATTTCTGCAGGAGCGTTCACAACAATTATATTAGGGTTTTTAACAGCTTTTTCAAGACCCCCTTTAATATAGCTGGCAATTTCTTTTTTGCTGTCTGCCACTATGTATATTTTCTGATCTGAATAGACCGTTTTTACTTCCTCAATGATCTTATCTGCATAAGTTTGGTCATTGGTTTCCACAATGATCAAATTGCTGTAATTGTACAGTTCCGGGGAGTTGGCAAACGGTGCAACTACCGGAATTTTCTGATTTTTAGTAAAATCAAGGACATCAATAACATTGGATTTAAAGAATGGACCAATGATAAGATCTGTATTATCCGGATTGATCTGGGTCATTGAGTTTTTAAATGAAGCCTCGTTTCCTGAATCTACAATTTTGACATCAAGTTTCTGACCTCCTCTGGCATTTCTTTCAATAGCCAGTTTTGCCCCGGTAAGGAAATCCAGTGCCATCCCTCTGTATTGGGTTTCGTTGGTACTATACCCGAAAGGAAGCATTAAAACAACACTTAATGCATCTCCGCTTTTCTTTATGTAAGCCGGATCCTGCTTTTTGATCTTTAAAACCATTCCTGTTTTCAGTCCTTTGGAAAGATCAGGATTCAGTGCGATCAGTTCGTCTATTGAAATTCCAAATTTGTTGACAATAGAGAAAACGGTGTCTCCCTGCTGCACAGTATAGGTCACAAAATCATCAGCCGTTGCAGTTGTAGCAGTTTCGGTTGTGGATTTATCGTTTCCTGAGTCTATTTTTGTTTTCGGATTTACCGGCTCAGCGACTGAATTGGTATCCGTTTTGACATTTTTTACAATAATGGTTTCGCCCGGCTTCAATCCTTTTTCTTCCAATCCAGGATTTAAGGCATATAATTCCTGCTGGCTGATTCCAAACTGTTTTGTTATTCTGTAGTAATTATCTTTGGCCTGAATGACATACGTGGCTCCGTCTACAGATGCTGTTGCAGGGGTTGCGCTATGCGGTTCTGCCGGTTTAGCATCTACCGTTACCTGAGCAACCTGCTGGTCTCCGCCATATTTTTTAATGCTGTCGAGTGGTAAAGTGATCTCATCACCAATTTTTCTATGGTTATCAAGATCAGGATTCAGTTTTCTAAGATCTGTTTCGGAGATACGGTATTGCTTTGTAATTCCGTAAACGGTCTGTTTAGGCTGTAAAATAATTTTTCCAACTTTCTGGCCTGCAAGATTGGGCTTCACGCTTTCAACTGCTGCAGGTTTGGAAACTACAACTGTTTGTTTTTCCCCTTTTACGGTAAGAACGTCACCAATTGCCAGCTTACCGTCTTTGAATTTAGGATTCAGCTTTAACAATTCATCTACAGTTATCCCGTATTTTTTTGCAATATTATAAGGATTATCTCCTTTTACAACGGTGTGTGAGCTCTGGGCAGATACACCCAAAACCATACATAAACTGGACAAAATAAAAAACCTCTTTATCATACTCGGTAATTATAATTTACAAAAATACTTCTTTAAAATTAAATGGCAACAATTATTAATTTGGATTCTTGAACCACCATTTCTTCCCAACAATTTTCAAGCCATGAATAGCCATAATCTGAAAAGAGCACACTGAAATTGTAGACTCTTTCCTGCCAGGTTTTTGACGGATGTACATCTAAAAACAGTTTCTCCAATCGCTCAAGCAATTCATTCTGTTTTATTTTTTCTGCATGAAGCAGGCGTTTTTTCATTCTTTTAAATGATTTCAGCTGTCTTACCTCTTCTGCCTTCACCATATTTCCGAAGGAGTGCTCCGTGGTTTCAGCTATAGTTTTCAGTTCGGAAAAACCTTTTTCCAAAAGCCTTTCTTTCTCTTCCAGCAATTCCAGGACGGAACTGTCTTTTAAAATTTTCTGATTGGTAATGGCTGTAAAATTCCCAAAGAAGTCTTCAATATTCAGATCTAACTTTCCAATTTTACCCACTGTTTTTTCTTTAATGAAAAGCATAGAATTTCTTGGGATCAAAACAGGAAAAGGAATCTGGACAGCTGTAAAGTAATCTTTGAGCTCGAGCCAGTACATGATCTCCGCATTTCCTCCAATATAGGCTAAATTTGGAAGTATTTTTTCCTGATAAACAGGGCGCATCAACGCATTGGGACTAAATTTTTCAGGATGGTTTTCCAGCTCATGGAGTATTTCTTCCTTAGTAAATTTTTTATCTGTGTCTACAACAATATAATTTTTACCGTCAAAATCAATTCTGTCTCTGGTTTCGGAAAGATAGAAAAGATTAATATCACGTGGGTTTACCTGTACTTTTCCATATTTCTCTGTGAGAAAATCAACTTTTTCTTTTGAATTTTTCTGAAGGCTAAAGTTAACCAGCTCATCTTTGAAAATATCTTTGATCTGGTTTTTAAGTTCTTTGGAATCACCATCTACGATCAATAACCCAAACTCAGAGAAAAGACGATTGACCAAAATTTTAATAGCCTCCGTCAATGTATTTCCTACTTTATAAGCTTCTTTCATCATAAGAATCAGCTCAGTCCCAAACACGGAATCTTTAAATTCTTTTTCAAATTCCGAGATGAAAAAGGTATCACTGATGGTAATTCTTCCTACCGGACCTCCTGACTTTTCATTGATCTCATAGTAATTGCTTTCGGTCTTAAAATGATTGATCTCTGCAAAATCGTGGTCTTCTGAAGCCATCCAATATACGGGAACAAAATTAAAATCCGGAAAATTCTCTTTAAGATAGGTACAAGTTTTAATGGTCTGTAAAATTTTATAGACAAAAAAAACAGGACCTGAGAATAGATTCAACTGGTGTCCTGTGGTAATGGTAAATGTATTCTGTTGCTTCAGATTGACAAGATTTTCTTTCTGCTTTGATGAAAGGGTAAGCCCTGAAAGCTGTTTTTCCAAAACATCAGTTAAGATCTGCCTTTGATCTGGTACGAAAGAATTCTGTTTGAGGTGGATCTGATCTTTAAAGTGATCTAAAGAAAAGGTATTATTTTCAAATCCTTCAATTTTTTGGTTCAGAAAATCTTTTACCAATTGAGGAATGCTTTCTATATCGTTAAATGAGATTTTATTTATTGTTTTCAACTTTGTTTGGCTTTTAGTTGAACAAATACCACACAATTCCGATGTTCAGTCTAAAATCGTAAACCGGATAATGTGGAAATGCGTATGCTTTATTGTTGGAAAGGAAGGTCCCTATCTGCTGTCCCTCTACATAAAAGAACATTTTTTTGACTTTCATGTTAATATAAAGATCTGCAATAGGCTGTCCCCCGATTGAGAATGAATCTGCACTAGGAAGAATATATTCGTTCAGGATCGGAAAGTAATCTCTTGATGCAAATTTTGAAAAGTAATACACCTTCACACCCATCTGAACTTCTGCCGCTTTTTTGAAAGCTTTGCTCTGAAAGAAAAAGTTTGCTCTTCCGATAAAACTTGGCATTGGAAGGAGTTCTTTATTTGTTAACGCATTCTGGAAATGCAGTCTTGTATTAAGGTGGAATTTTCCGAAGCTGAAGGTAGCATCTCCCCCGATCTGGGAAATGTTCAGTGAATTGCTGCTTTGTGCCGGAGCTCCATCCGCATTGAAATAAGTATAGTTATCTATTCTGAAATAATTGGCGAAAATTTCGGTTTTGAACCATTTCAGGTTGACACTACCTCCTATTTCTGTTACAGTTTGGTTTTTGGCATTTTCCAGGTAATAATTGTACTTATTGTAAACAGAAGTATTCAAAAGGTAATTAAATGATGGGTAAGCACTCTGGAAGTTGACTTTCGCATTCACAAAATAATCTTTTATTGGTTCAAACTTTATATTATTGGCCGTTCTTAGGTAGCTTCCAAATTGACTTCCGTTTGAAAATTCTAAAAAGGACTTCAGTTGGAATTTGTCCCAAAGCTTTACCTGTAAGTTTCCAACCGCTCCAATTCTGTTTTCTTTAAGTTCTCCCGGAAAAGCGGTTCCGTTCACTGTAGCAAGATCTCTCACTCCGAATTTCAGCATCTGATAACGTACACCGCCATCCAGCTTGAATTTTTCATTATTAAAGACAAGGCTTACCGTATTGCTAAAATTTTCTGAATATTTTTTTGTGGTTAGCGGAAAACCGTTCGTCAGTTCAGTAGCAGCATCATCAAACCAGTAAGGCTCTACTACTCCCTGATTATAAAAATATTTATTTCCCTGGTGTGATAAAGTATGTCTTATACTGAACGGAAATTTTTCTGAATTGAATGGAGTAAACTGATGGGTCAGATAATATCTTCTGTAAGAATATTGGGAACTTGACGAAGCCAGATTAACCTGAGCATTTTGTCTGTTCTTATAATTGCTGTCACCACTCTGGAAAAGATCGTCTTCTACAATACCCCCACTTTCCTGATTGTTTACATTCTGGTGAAGGTAGTGGGCAAACAATTCATAATTTCCACTCTTGGAAACATAATGTCCGGAGAATAGAGTGTTATTATTGGATGCTAATGAATTCCTATAAAATCCCTGGGAACGAAGTCCCATATACTCAATAGCAAAATTGAATCTTTTCCCGATATTCTGTGTGTAAGTGGAGTTCAATGCAGCTCCATTTTTCATGGCGGTATGATAAATGAAAGTTGCCGTTGGTGTTTTTACATCGTAATATTTTACATCATCAGCACTAATAATCATATAGGATTTGTTGGAGGGCAGTAAAGACAAGTTCTGCTCCGGATTCACTTCATACACCAAAGGATTGAATCCTGCCCCTATATTAGCAACCTGAGCCTTTCCAAAATTATCCCTATTGTTGTACTGTGAATAGATATTAGTTTTATCAAAAGTCATCACGGTATCAAAAATCTTCTTTTCAGAAAACTGGGTCTGATACTGATAATCATTGATGGTAGGTTTAAAAATTTTCAAGGAATCTTTCTTCCCATTGTCTATGACAAGAGTGTCTTCCTCTTTCTGTGGACTCTTGATATCTGTTTTATTGACAACTTGAGCCTTTGAGACAAAACCGAAGAAAATTATTATAAAAAGGATGTGCTTCATTTTCTGCTATTGTGAAGCAAAAATACATGTTTTTTTTATAATTATTATTTATTAATAAAGTCAACTAATTTTATAAGATCTGCTTCCTTATTAAAATTAATTTTATTGGATTTAACAAAACTCTGTATTTCCTTTTTATCTAATGATAACTGTTCTGCAAGTTCATCAGCATCTTTAGGAACTTTATAAAACTGATCTCCTTTTGAAATTAAATAAATATCCTTTTCTTTTGCAAAGTAATCATTTGCATCTTTCCCATATGCATTAGGGCTTTTTTCACCAGGAATTAACTCAACTTTTTCTCTTTTAAACAACCCATATTTTGCATCTTTTTTATTCAAAAGCACTAAGTAACCTAATTTCTGATTTCCTAAATATGTATAGTTTTTAACTATATAGGTTTTATTTAATGTTGGAAAATAAATCATTAGTCCATCAACTTTATTTACAAAATAATTTTCATTATTCTGAGAAAACTCCATTTCATCGTCATATGCATTATATCTGAGATCCTGAATATTTTTTGAATATCCTTCGATAGAAACTTTTTCGAATTTCTTACCATTTGCATATGGATTCCCATCTATTTTATACTCTCCACTTTTGACTCTTTTACCAAGGGTGAAAATTTTATCACTGGACATAAAAACATTATCATTACCTGATTGAGCAAAGGCAGTTGTGATCATTAAAAATAAACCTACAACTAAAAATATCTTTTTCATATTAATTTAAACATTTATGTAAATATAATATTTTTTTCATTTGTATTTTAACAAAAAAACCGCCAATGGCGGTTTTTTTGTTATTTAAAATAAATTTATTAAATTCTAGTTATCATAACCTGGATTAGATTGTACTGCACCAACGTTAGTTTCTGATAAAGGAATAGGGAAAGCATTTAATAATGGACTTGTGCTTGCCGTAGTAGGTCTAGGAACAGCATCTCCCCATCTTCTAAGATCCCACTGTCTTAAACCTTCTCCTAGAAGTTCTCTAGTTCTTTCTTTTTTCAGCTCTACCATATCAACAGTTGTCGCAGCTGGTAGATTTCTATTAACTTGTATTTGATTAAAATAAGACAATGCTTGAACAGCACTACCCCCATTAAGCTCAGCCTCAACACCATCTAATAAAATCTCTTCATAACGAAGCATTTTGATATTATCAGCACCTGAAGCATTTAAATATTTCCCTTTTACTCCATTAGCATTAGACAAATAATTTGTAGCTCCTGTAGTAATAAGAGATCTTCTAATATCTGCAGTAGAGTATAAGGCTACAGTAGCTGGCCTTATGACAACATTTGCATATCCTCCATTACTTAATTTATGTCTATAAGAAGCCGTTCCAAGAGCAGATGCATTTCCTACAGCTAACTCAAACATGGAGTTTGCAGCAGATCCATTCATTGCGAAACTGTATGAAGACTGTAAGTTAGCAGCTCCAACAACTTGGTATCCTCCATCAGCAACAATATTGTTTACTAGCTGTCTAACCTTAGCATAATCACCTTTATAAAGATAAAATCTTGCCATTAATCCTCTTACAGCTGAAAGTGACAGTTCAGTTCTGTTAGAAGGCCCTGAATCCCAATCAGCATGCTCGTCCATTAGTTCCTCTGCTTTGGCAAAATCAGCAGCAATTTGTGCTTCTGTTTCTGCAATAGTACTTCTAGCCTGCTTAGCTAGCGGATCATACTTAAGCGGTAAAACTATACCTAAGCTTGTTGGTGATCCAGTATATTTTTGTCCGTATAAACGAAGTAAATCAAAGAAGCCTAACGCTCTCATGGCATATGCTTGCCCCTGCAAAAATCCGGCATAATCTTTATCATCAGAATTAAATGAGCTAAAATCTGTATTAATTACAACATTTGCTAATCCAACTGTTTTATAAATATGATTCCAAGTATCTTTTGCATATGCATCAGCAGACGTCTGAGTATAGTTCATCACATTGACATAGTAACCGCTTGCTCCATTGCTAAGCATCTCATCAGATCTCACTTCACCATAGGCTAAGAAATCACATCCATAATAATACTGGCTTCTCATTGCGGCATAACCACCTCTTACAAAAGATTCTACTTCTTGAACAGATTTCAAAGGAGCCTGCTCTACTTCCTGATAGAATTCTCTATCAACAAAATCATCACTACAAGAGACACTTAATGTCAAAAGCCCTATAGATAATAATGCTACTTTTAATATTTTATTTTTCATTTCTTCTTTTTTTAAAAACTTAAATTAACACCAAATAAGAATGACTTCAATACTGGTAAACTTAGATCTGTATAACCCGAGATATTCGTTTCAGGGTCAAATTTAAGATTCTTATCGAATCTGTATGTATAAGCATTATTAGCCATTACATATACTTGTAATGAACCAAAACCAGATCCTTTAAGGAAATCACTGCTAAACGTATATCCAAATCTAGCATTACTTAGACGAATATAGTCAGAATCATATAAGAATCTTGTTGAAGCACTGTTTGATAATTTATTTCCTCCAATCACCGGTCTTGGATTTGACGCAGTCGTGTTAGTTGGTGTCCAATAATCTCCCATTACATCACCATATCCTGGATAGTTAACTGAATATTGTCCATCTGAATAAAGATAATTTGCCCAGTTATCATAAATCTTACCTCCAAATCCATAAGTGAACTGTAAATCAAGAGAGAATCCTTTATAAGAAAGGGTTGTATTAGCACCACCAAAAACATTACTTAGGAAAGATCCCTGTACAGCTTGTTTAGCTAAGTTATAGTTATTTGTTGTTTCGCCATCCACACCATTAATATACCAAAGCGGATCACCATTATTTGCGTCTACACCAGCCCATTTTCTCAAATAAAATGTTCTTACTCCTTCACCAACTCTAACTGTGGTAGTAGATGTATTAACGTCTGAACCATACAATTCAGTCACTTCATTCTTTAGAGTAGATAAGTTAGCTCCAACTGACCAGTTCAATTGATCTCTGTCTCCTTTAAAGATATCGCCATTTACAGCAAATTCAAATCCTTTATTTACTAATGTACCAATATTATCAACGTAATATGCATTTCTAGGATCATCAGGGTTATTAACACCTTGTGCTCCAGATAATGGAATATTATAGATCAGATCTTTAGTTTTCTTGTTATAGTATTCTGCAGTAACTGTTAATCTATTCTTGAAGAATCCAAAATCAAATCCGACATTTAAAGGATTTACAGTTTCCCAAGACAAATTAGGGTTAAAAACTCTATTCATAGTTGCCGCTGCGAAATCGTTATAGTTTGTTGTATAAGAATAGGTAGCATATGGGTTAGCAGTTACCTGGTTTCCTAATTTACCATAAGATGCTCTAAACTTCAACATAGAGATCGCATCGATATTTTTAATCGTTTCAAAACGAGCTAAATCTAATCCAACCCCAACAGACCAGAAATTACCCGCTTTTTTACCCGGAGTAAACTGAGAAAGTATGTCACGTCTGTAAGATCCATCTATTAAAATTAACTTGTCATAATCATAATGTGCAGTAACTGCGTAACCATAACGAGACGTAAGCACTCTATCTCCAGCATATCCAAACGGCACTACAAAATTTGTAAGAGTCTGAAGTGTTGGAGTACCCACAGTAATACCAGTTGCAGTTAAGTATTTATTATCTCTTTTATAAGCTTCCTGAATTAATGAAGCTCCAAAATTATGACGATCAAGTCTATAAGAATAATCTAAGATGTTCTGAACGTTAAAATTAAAATAACGGTTCACACTTGTCTGCTGATATCCTCCATAACCTGCTCCATCTCCGTGTATTGGGTTCCAGTATGTATCTTCTTCTAGATTAATATATTCTGGAGAGAAAACAAATCTATAAGTAAGATTATTTAATATCTTATACTCAGCATTTAAATTAGCGAAAGCTCTGAAGTTACCTCCTCGTACATAATTCATATCCTGAAGAGCTGCAGAGTTAAAGTTACCATTACTTAGTCTACCTCCACTTCCATAATTCCAGCTTCCATCCGGATTTGTTACAGCGTCGGTAGGTCTGTTAAAATATTGTGTAAGAATTGGGTTTGAAAAAGCCCCTGCATCACTTAGTGTACTAATTTTACCATAAGAAAATTGAAAATCTGTATTAATTTTCAACTTATCAGTGGCTTGGTAACCTATTTTATTAGTAAACGCAAGTCTATTAAAATAAGATCCTCTAACAACACTCTCCTGATTATAATAATTTATGGATGAATAATATGTAAATTTCTCATTACCTCCAGAAACATTAAAATCTATATTTTGCTGATAACCAAATTTTTGTGTTGCCTTCTGCCAGTCAGTATTATTTGTCGATTGAAAAACACCTGCAGCATTTCCCCCTACAGCTCCATTTGCAATTTGTTCAGCAGTATAAGCTTTATTATCACGGTTTGAATATGCTTGAACTAAATATGTCTGCCAGTCAGGAGTTGAAAAAGATGCATGTGGTTTTACTGCTCTGTCATTAAATCCGCTGTTGAAACCAAAATTAAATCTAGGCTTCCCTCTTTTACCTGATTTTGTTGTAATTACAATTACACCAGCTCCAGCATCAGCACCATATACTGCTGTAGAAACAGCGTCTTTTAACACAGTAACATTTTCAATATCGTCTGGATTCAATCCAGCCAAAGCATTCGCTGTTGTGGTTTGTCTAGACAAGTCACCAGAGGAAATTCTTACACCATCAACAATATAAATTGGTGAAGAAACTCCATTAATTGATGAAATACCACGGACACGGACATTAGTCATACCTCCAGGCTGCCCTGAAGCGCTACCAGTTTGTACCCCAGCAACTCTACCTTGTAGCATCTTATCTACAGAAGCTACAGGAACATCTGCAATAGCTTTTGCCGTCATTGTACTTACTGACCCAGTCATTTCCTGGATTGTCTTCTTTTGTCCGAATCCAACCATTACCACTTCTTCAATCTCCGTAGGAGTAGTAGTAGTGTCTTTTTTCGTCGTTTGTGCAAAAGCCACCTGTCCTAAGAAAAACAGAGCCCCAGCACTTAATACACGTAGTTTAACATTCATATTAACAAATTTTAATATATTTAATTCGCAAATATGTTAATAAATTTTAACACTCGCAAGTATTATAGTTATACAAGAAAGAGCTTTTTTTAATATGATCTTTTTAATTATTCTATGAAATAACAAAGATTAAACAATTATATACGGTTTATTTGTATAAATATATTATTTCTACGCATATTATTTTTTTTAACAAATTATTAGCAGTGTTAAAAATGTTATTTAGAATTAATACAAATTATATTTTTGAATAATAAACCAAAAAAACCACTTTATAAAAAAGTGGTTTTCATGTATTTATAATAATAAAAACTATTATTTTAGCTTCTTCTTAACAGCTACTTGTTCGTAGACTTCAAGAATGTCTCCGATTTCAATATCGTTATATCCTTTCAAATTCAGACCACATTCGTAACCTTTTGTTACTTCTCTTACGTCGTCTTTGAAACGCTTCAAGCTTTCCAACTCTCCATCAAATTTAACAATACCGTCTCTAAGTACTCTTACTTTAGAACTTCTGGTTACTTTTCCTGAAAGAACCATACATCCTGCAATTGTTCCTACTTTAGAAATTTTGAATACTTCTCTGATCTCAACATTACCAATCACCTGTTCTTTGATCTCTGGAGAAAGCATGCCTTCCATAGCTTCTTTCACTTCATCAATAGCAGCATAAATTACAGAATATGTTCTGATTTCGATTTCTTCTTTATCAGCTAGCTCTTTTGCATTAGCACCAGCTCTTACGTTGAATCCGATAATGATTGCATCAGAAGCTGTTGCTAAGTTAACGTCAGATTCAGTGATCTGTCCAACTCCTTTATGAAGGATATTAACATTGATCTCTGCCGTAGAAAGTCTCTGTAACTGATCAGATAATGCTTCTACAGAACCATCCACGTCACCTTTTAAGATAATGTTCAATTCCTTGAACTCACCTAAGGCAATTCTTCTTCCAAGTTCTTCAAGAGTAGTATGTTTCTTGGTTCTGATTGAAAGTTCTCTTTGCAGCTGTTCTCTCTTATTGGCAATCGTTTTAGCTTCACCTTCGTCTGCATAAACTTTAAATTTATCACCAGCGGTAGGTGCACCATCTAATCCAAGAATAGTAACCGGAATTGAAGGACCTGCTTCTTTTAGGTTTCTACCTCTTTCGTCAAGCATCGCTTTAACTTTACCGTGGTTTTTACCTGCAACTACATAATCTCCAACTCTAAGAGTACCTGTCTGTACTAACATGGTTGCCACATATCCTCTTCCTTTATCTAATGAAGCTTCAATAACAACACCTTGTGCACCTCTATCAGGATTAGCTTTAAGATCAAGCATTTCTGCCTGAAGCAACACTTTCTCCAATAGAACATCCATATTATTACCAAACTTTGCAGAAATTTCCTGTGCCTGAACATTTCCCCCCCATTCTTCTACTAAGATGTTCATTCCGGAAAGCTGCTGACGGATATTATCCGGGTTAGCACTTGGTCTGTCTACTTTGTTCAATGCAATAATCATTGGTACTCCTGCTGCCTGAGCGTGAGAAATTGCTTCTCTCGTTTGTGGCATTACATCATCATCCGCTGCAATCACAATAATTGCAATATCGGTAATCTGAGCACCTCTGGCTCTCATCGCTGTAAACGCTTCGTGACCTGGTGTATCTAAGAATGTTATTCTTTGTCCGTTTTCTAGTTTTACATTGTATGCTCCAATATGCTGGGTAATACCTCCTGACTCACCGGCAATAACGTTGGTCTTTCTGATGTAGTCAAGTAAAGACGTTTTACCGTGGTCAACGTGTCCCATTACTGTTACAATTGGTGCTCTAGGAAGAAGATCCTCTTCTGCATCAATTTCCTCTTCAGAATCAGCTTCTTCAAGATCTGCATCTGAGAATTCAATTTTATAGCCAAATTCATCAGCAACCAACAATAAGGTATCTGCTTCCAGTCTTTGGTTCATGGTAACCATTACTCCAAGAGAGAAACAAGCAGAAATAACTTCTGTAGGAGAAACATTCATTAAGCTGGCCAATTCACCTACTGTGATGAATTCGGTAACTTTTAACGTTCTGTCCTGAGCATCAATTTCTTGTTGACGTTCATCCTGTTCTCTACGGTATGTTCTCTTATCTTTTCTATGTTTTGCAGATTTAGACTTACCTCCTTTATTGGTAAGCTTCTCAAGGGTTTCCTTAATCTGGTTTTTAACCTGCTCATCAGTAAGCTCAACAGGCATAGTTCTTTGACCTGGTCTGTTATTTCCAGCACCTGGACCTTTTTTGAACCCGCCACCCTGACCTGGAGGACGATTTCCTTGATTATTTCCAAAACGGTTTCCACCCTGACCACCTTGTCCCGGTGGACGGTTTCCACCTGGGCCACCTTGACCTGGAGGACGGTTTCCACCTGGGCCACCCTGACCTGGCGGACGGTTTCCTTGCCCCCCTTGGTTATTGTTGTTATTATTTCCAGAGTTTTGATTATTTCCTTGCCCTTGTTGATTTGGGCCTCCTGGTTTCTCAATTCTCTTTCTTTTCTTTTTAGCTCCAGCCCCAGGCTTTGGTGCAAACTGTGTTAGGTCAATCTTTTCACCTACGATCTTAGGACCGTCAAGTTTCTGATAAACAGTTTCAATTTTCTGAGGTTCCTGAGATTCAGGTTCAGCTGGTTTTTGCGGTTCTACCGCCTTTGTTTCAGCAGGCTCTGGCTGCTTTGGAGTTTCTTTCACAGGTTCTGCCGGTTTTTCCTCTTCTTTTTTCTCCTCCATTTTGGGTTTATCTTTTTTTACAGGTCTATTTCTAGACTCTATCTGGGACAGATCAATTTTATCCAGAACTTTGAATTCCTGCTTATCAGGAGCTGCTTTAATTTCCGGTTCAGCTGCTACTTCTTTTTTCTCCTCTACCGGTGCTTTCACAGGTTCCGGAGTTGGAATTGGATCAGGAACAGATACTGGCGCCGGTACTACAGGTGTTTCTTCAACTTCAGGAGCTTTAGACTCAAGATCTATTTTACCTAAAATTTTAGTTTCTGGTTTGTTTGCTTTAGCTCTTATTACTTCAGGGGTTTTCTTTTCTTCAATTTCCAGTTTTTCTTCCGGAACTTTAGTGATCACCACCTCATGGGATGCTTTTCGCTGTTCGCCGTCTTTGGCAAACTCAGCCTCCAATGCAGAATATGCCGCTTCTTCTAATTGAGCGTTAGGATTGCTCTCAACTTCGAAATCCTTTGACTGTAAAAACTCTACTAATCTGGACATCGAAATATTGAATTCCTTAACCGCTTTATTTAATCTTATTTTTGGCATCTATATTATTTACTATTTTTTTTAATTCTTAAAATTAAAGTATTTCTTTTTTACTGTTTATTAAAATTTATTTAAAAATCTTAATCTTCAAATTCTTCTCTCAGAATACGTTTTACATCTTCAATGGTTTCCTCTTCCAGGTCAACCATTTTTATAAGACTTTCAGTATCCTTATCCAATACAGATTTCGCAGTAGTAAGCCCTACTTTCTTAAATTCATCCAAAATCCACTGTTCGATATCGTCATTAAATTCTCTCAAATCAACGTCGTCATCCTCACTAGCTTCTCTATATACATCAATTTCATAACCAGACAGCCAAGAAGCCAGTCTGATGTTCTGTCCCTGCTTCCCGATTACTTTGGAAATCTCTTCAACCGGTGTATAAACTAATGCATAGTTTGAATCCTCGTTGATGTCAATTTTATTGACCGTCACATTTCCTAAAGCTCTCTTCACCATAATTTCAGGGTTTTTAGACCACTGAATCACATCGATGTTTTCATTTCTCAACTCTCTTACAACGCCATGAATTCTGGATCCTTTCACACCCACACATGCTCCTACCGGATCTATTCTGTCATCATAAGCATCTACTGCAATTTTCGCCTTCTCACCAGGAATTCTCACTACTTTTTTAAGCATGATGGTACCATCCTGGATCTCAGGAATTTCCAGCTCCAATAATTTTTCTAAGAATTTAGGTGCAGTTCTGGAAATAATAATCTGTGGTTTTGAACCTTTAAAATCTACTGTTTCAACAATAGCTCTGATATTTTCGCCCTTTTTAAAGAAGTCGGACGGGATCTGGTTTTCTTTCGGTAAAATGAATTCGTTCCCTTCATCATCCAATAAGATCACATGTTTGTGTCGGATGTGGTGGATCTCTCCAATTACAATTTCCCCGATCTTGTCTCTGAACTGTTCATAAAGCATTGCATTATTATGTTCCTGAAGTTTTGTAGCCAGGATCTGCTTTAAGGTAAGGATATTTCTTCTTCCCAGCTGGGCAACAGGAATTTCCATTGTAAAATCTTCACCTACTTCAAAGGTAGGATCTATTTTCTTAGCTTCAGAGATTTCAATTTCCAGATCATCATCTTCAGACATTTCGTCTTCTACAATCGTTTTATTTAAAAATATCTGAAAATCTCCTTTATCAGGGTTCACAATTACATCAAAATGATCATCTGAATCAAATCTCTTTCTTAAAAGAGTCTTCAGTGAATCTTCAATAATTGCCATAAGATCAATCTTACTGATCCCTTTTTCGTCTTTAAAATCACCAAAGGATTCAATCAACGCTATATTATCCATCTATTCTTTTTTCTTTTAAAATTTAATTACTACTAACGCCTTTTTTATCTCAGAGTAAGGAATTTCTTTTTCCTCCTCTACATCCACTTTCCCTTTTCCGATATCTTTCGGCTTCCGGTAGCGTAAAATAAGTGTGATCTTTTCATCATCCACTTTTGCCAATTCGCCTTCAACTTTGGAAGAATCATTCAGCAATACTTCAATTTCTCTTCCGAAATTTTTCTTGAACTGTCTGGGAGCCGAAAGTGGCTCACTTAATCCTGCAGACATCACTTGAAGACTGAAGTCATGCTCTTCACGGTCCATATTGAATTCTATGGCTCTGCTTGCATCAAGGCAGTCCTGAAGAGTCACGCCATTATCACCGTCAAGAATTACCGTAATATCATCTCCTGCAGAAATCTTCAGATCAACAAGAAACAAATCCTCTCTGGTATCAAGGAATTCGTTTAATAATTCTTCAATTTTCTTTCTAAACTCCATACATTAATTATCTTGATTTACCAGTACGAAAAAAGGCTTTCTTCCGAAGCCTTCCCATTTTTTCCTGTAAATCCAGTGCAAATATACATATTTTTTCTGAAAAAGCAAAACCTACTTCGTTATCAGATAAATAAGATAAAATTTTCATTAAAGTAAATTAAAGAAGCGGGTGAAGGTATTTTTATTATTTTTGTCTTTAAATTTAAAAACAGACATTTTGAATATAACAATTGTAGGAACAGGTTATGTAGGGCTGGTTACAGGCACTACCCTAGCAGAACTTGGCAATTCAGTATACTGTGTTGATATTGATGAAAAGAAAGTAGAAGGTTTGAAAAACGGCATTGTTCCCATCTATGAGCCGAACCTTGAAGAAATGTTTCTTAGAAACATACAATCCGAAAGATTATTTTTCACCACCAATCTAAAAGAAGCTTTAGACAAAAGTGAGGTTGTCTATCTGGCACTGCCTACTCCTCCCGGGGAAGATGGTTCTGCAGATCTTTCGTACGTCATTCAGGTTGCCAATAATATTGGGGAAATGATGACTGAATATAAAGTGGTAGTCAATAAAAGCACAGTTCCCGTAGGAACAGCAGATAAAGTAAGAGAAGTAATTGCTTCTAAAACAAACCTCCCTTTTGATGTGGTTTCCAACCCTGAGTTTTTAAGAGAAGGCTTTGCTGTGGAAGACTCAATGAATCCGTCAAGAGTTGTTGTAGGGAGCAAGTTCTGAAAAGGCAAAAAATATCATGGCTCAAATTTATCAGCCATTTACGAATACCGGGATTCCTATCATCTTTATGGATGAAAAATCATCCGAACTTACGAAATATGCTGCCAATTCATTCCTGGCTGTTAAAATCACATTCATGAATGAGATTGCCAATTACTGTGAGAAAGTAGGGGCAGATGTAGATAAAGTAAGACTTGGGATGGGAAGCGATGATAGAATCGGTCACCGGTTTTTATTTCCAGGAATCGGATATGGAGGAAGCTGTTTTCCAAAGGATGTAAAAGCTCTTATAAAATCGGGCATACAGGAAGATTTTAATTTCCAGATCCTTGAAGCTACAGAAAGAGTAAATACAACTCAAAAAGTGATTTTAGTATCAGAAATCGAGAAATATTTCGGTGGTGATATCAAAGGAAAGAAAATCGCCATGTGGGGTCTTGCTTTTAAAGCGAATACAGATGACATCCGGGAAGCATCTTCCTTGGACAATATTGATCTTTTATTGGAAAAAGGCGCACAGATTGTGGCTTATGATGCAGTGGCAGAAAATAACGTACAAAAACTTCTGGGAGACAAAATACAGTATGCAAAAGGAATGTATGATGCCCTAGAAGATGCAGATGCTTTATTTATTGCTACAGAATGGCCAGAATTTAAAAATCCTAACTTTGAACTGATGTCCAGAAAAATGAAGAATAAGGTCATTTTTGATGGAAGAAATATGTATCCACTGGAAATTCCGCAGCAGAATGGATTCCACTATAAAAGCATAGGAAGAAAAACCATAGAAAATAAATAGATGAAAAATATAATTATTACCGGGGGAGCCGGGTTCATTGGTTCTCATGTTGTAAGAGAATTTGTAAAAAACAATCCAGATACTAAGATTATTAATCTCGATGCTCTTACGTATGCCGGAAATTTAGAAAACCTTAAGGACATTGAAAATGAGCCTAATTATGTTTTCGAAAAAGCAGATATTACAAAACCGGAAGAACTGAGAAAAGTCTTCGAAAAATATAACCCGGATGCAGTAGTACACCTGGCAGCAGAAAGTCATGTAGACAGAAGCATTACAGATCCTATGGCATTCATCAATACGAATGTAAACGGAACCGCCAATCTTCTTAACTTATGTAAAGAATTCTGGACACTGAATCCCGATCATACGCACGGAAGATTTCCTGACGAAAAAAGAAACAACCTATTCTATCACGTTTCTACAGACGAAGTATATGGAAGTCTTGGTGAAACAGGATTCTTCCTGGAAACAACCGCTTACGATCCACAATCTCCATATTCAGCTTCCAAAGCAGCTTCTGACCACTTGGTAAGAGCTTATGGAAACACTTACGGAATGCCTTTTATCGTATCCAACTGTTCAAACAACTATGGGCCGAATCATTTTCCTGAAAAGTTGATCCCGCTTTGTATTTCAAATATCATTAATGAAAAGCCATTACCCATTTACGGTGACGGAAAATATACAAGAGACTGGCTGTATGTGATAGACCACGCTAAAGCCATTCATCAGATATTCAATGAAGCAAAAACCGGGGAAACTTACAATATCGGAGGTTTCAACGAATGGCAGAATATTGATCTTGTCAAGGAATTAATTAAGCAAATGGATGAAAAATTAGGCAAGCCGAAAGGTTATTCTGAAAAACTGATCACATTTGTTAAAGACAGACCCGGACATGACAAACGTTATGCTATTGATGCAGACAAGCTGAATAAAAACCTAGGATGGAAACCATCTGTTACTTTCGAGGAAGGTTTAGGAAAAACGATTGACTGGTATCTGGAAAATAAGGAGTGGCTGGAAAATGTAACAAGCGGAGACTATCAGAAATATTACGAAAATCAATATTCATAAATAAATGAAAAAGGTTCTTCTGATTTTTTATTGTTTCACTTCAATTTTGATTTTTTCTCAGGACACCTTACCTCCTCCCATGGCGACACCAAATAGTCAACAGGAAAAACTAATTGACGAGCTTATTACTGTAAGCCATTACAAAGAAGCACTTATCAACTATTCCAGAGTTTATTTTTGGGGAGAACAATACAAAGGTGGAAAAAGAAGATATGAAAACACTCACATTGATCAAGTATTGAAAAATTTTGATTTTGAAAGATTCAAGAAAGGTACAATCTATAATAGTTTTTCATTTATTTCTGAGAAGAAACTGAAGAATTTAATTGAATTTTATAAAGATAATGAAGGTAAAATAAATGCTGAAAATGATATGATTTTAATTACAGCTTCTGTTTCACACAATCTTCAATCTCAATTAAATTCAGAGATGAACGAGATCTTAAAAAATTAAAAGTTAACACAAATGGATAATTAAAATCCAATTATTCGCCTAATTATAAAAGTATGAAAGGAATAATATTAGCCGGAGGTTCCGGTACCCGACTTTATCCTCTTACCATCGCCGTAAGCAAACAACTAATGCCTGTTTATGACAAACCGATGATCTATTATCCCCTGTCAACACTATTACTGGCAGGAATTAAGGATATTTTAATTATCACTACTCCGCATGACCAGCCAGGATTCATTAAACTTTTGGGTGACGGATCTCAGATTGGCTGCAATATAGAATATGTGGTACAACCAAGCCCGGACGGATTGGCACAGGCTTTTATTTTAGGTGATGCATTCATAGGCAACGATCCTGTTGCTTTAGTTTTGGGAGATAATATTTTCTATGGTTCTGAAATGGGCACTTTACTGAAAAACAAAACCAATCCTGATGGTGGTGTAGTATTCGCATATCATGTTTCTGATCCGGAAAGATACGGTGTTGTAGAATTTGATGCTGATTTTAAAGCAGTCTCCATTGAGGAAAAGCCTTTAAAACCAAAATCAAACTATGCTGTACCCGGCCTTTACTTTTATGATAATGAAGTCGTGGAAATTGCAAAAAACATTAAGCCCTCTCCAAGAGGAGAATTGGAAATCACTGATGTAAACAATGTTTATTTAAGTAAAGGAAAACTTGAAGTAGGTGTTCTGGACAGAGGTACCGCATGGCTTGATACCGGAACTTTTGATTCCCTGAATGATGCTTCTGAATTTGTAAGCGTCATTGAAAAAAGACAGGGCTTCAAGATCGGATGTATTGAGGAAATTGCGTTCAGGAATAAATTCATTAATGAAGAAAAACTTCTTGAAACTGCAACAAAATATGGCAAAAGTGGTTACGGCGAATACCTTAAACAACTCGTCATCAAATAACATTATTGTATTATAAATTCCAACGACTATTGGCTTTATAGCTGATAGTCTTTTAATATAGAAGCTTTTGCAACCTTACCATCTAAGTAGATTTTGATATAAAATTTTTTAGAGATCCATTATATAATAATAACCGCTTCTTTCCAATAGTAATTTTATAATTAACTTTGGGGACTTTAAAGAACTATTTAGAAACATTAATGGAATACAATAAACCACAAATCATTACATTCGATAAAATAGGATCATCACAGCTGGGCTATATCACCATAGCGGAAACCCAAAAGAATGTTCCTTTTGAGATACAGCGTGTCTACTGGACCTACTATACGCCTCACGATGTAACCAGAGGAGGACATGCCCACAGGGAGCTGCAGCAGATTATATTTGCAGTATCCGGAACCATTACGTTCAATACCGAGGATAAAGATGGCAATGAAGAAACCTTTATTTTAGACCATCCTACGAAGGGTTTATATATTCCAAAACTGGTATGGAGAGACATTCAGTTTTCACACAATGCAGTATTACTGTGTCTGGCTTCGGAAATTTATGATGAAGCAGATTACTTCAGGGATTATGAAGATTTCAAAAAGGCAACTAAAAATAACTAGATCACAAACCACAATAAGTACAAAAATAGATGAAGTTCAATAATAGAAATGTATATATCAGTGAGAAAGCTGTCATTGGTAAAAATGTCAGGATAGGAGACAACACCGTTATATATGACAATGTTACCATAGGAGACAATTCTATCATCTGTAATGACTGTGTTATAGGAGAACCCGCCAATGACTATTATTTCAAAGACACATACGAGAATCCTAAAACAGTTCTGGAAGAAGGCGCATTTATCAGAAGCCACAGTATTATTTATGCAGGCTCTACTTTTGGAAAGAATTTTTCAACAGGACACCGTGTAACGATCAGAGAACATTCCAAGTTTGGAAACAACTGCAGGATCGGAACCGTTTCTGATATCCAGGGGTATGTAGAGTTTGGAGACAACTGTTGGCTGCACAGCAATGTTCATATCGGGCAGCAGTCCAAGATTGGAAATTATGTATTCATCTACCCTTATGTAGTATTTACCAATGATCCTACTCCTCCATCCAATACCTGCATCGGACCTACGGTAGGAGATTTTTCTCAGATTGCGGTTGGAACGGTTCTTCTGCCGGCTTCAGTTATTGGAAAACACAGCCTTGTAGGAGCTCAGTCTCTGGTAGGAGGAAAAATATGATGACTACTCCCTGATCATTGGAAATCCAGCAAAGAAAATTAAAGATGTCCGCGAAATGATATCAAGAGGCGCAGATAAATCTCACTATCCATGGCCTTACAACTTCTCCAGAAATATGCCTTGGGAAGAGGAAGGTTTTGACAATTGGAAATTAAAAAACGGCTACGAAAATGATTAACTTTTTAGACTTAAAGAAAATAAACCTTACTTATCAGGAGGAAATTGAAAACAAACTTTTAAGCGTTTTCAGAAGTGGCTGGTATCTTATGGGCAGCGAACTCAAAAACTTTGAGGCCAATCTCGCATCCTACATCGGTTCACAATATGCTTTAGGCGTAGCGAACGGCCTGGATGCACTCCGTCTTATTTTCCGTGCTTATATTGAATTAGGAATAATGAAGGCAGGGGATGAAGTTATTGTTCCCGCCAACACCTATATCGCTTCAGTACTGGCTTTATCGGATAATGGACTGGTCCCTGTTTTTGTAGAGCCCGATGCCGATACTTTTAATATCGACATTTCAAAAATTGAAGAAAGTATCACTCCAAAGACAAAAGCCATCCTGATAGTTCACCTTCAGGGAAGAATTGTGTTTTCTGAAGAGCTTAAAAATATGGCTCAAAAGCACAATTTAAAGATTGTAGAAGATAATGCACAGGCTATCGGAGCAGAATGGAATGGCATTAAATCAGGAAATCTGGGCGATGCAGCTGGTTTCAGCTTCTATCCCGGAAAAAATCTTGGGGCTTTAGGTGATGCAGGGGCTGTAACTACAAATGATAAAGACGTATTTGAAGCAATTCGCGCTATTGCTAATTACGGTTCAAACCAGAAATATGTAAACATCTATAAAGGATTAAACTCCAGGCTGGACGAAATTCAGGCTGCCGTTTTAGATGTAAAACTCAAATACATCGGCCACGAAAACGGAACCCGAAGAGAAATCGCAAAACGATTCATTTCTGAGATCAATAATCCAAAAATCACTCTTCCGGAAAACCCGGTTGATGAAAACGAACATGTATGGCATGTTTTTGTGGTAAGAACAGAAAAAAGAGATGAGCTACAGGCCTATTTAACGGAAAAAGGTATTCATACCATTATCCATTATCCAATCCCGCCCCATAAGCAGGAAGCCTACAAAGAATACGCCGATCTTTCATTCCCGATCACCGAAAAAATGCATAACGAAGTGCTGAGTCTTCCTATTTCTTCCGTTTTAGAAGAAGAAGAAATTCAGACTATCATCAAAGCTGTCAACGAATTTTAGTTGCAAAATGAAAACAAACTGATAACATCCCATTTTTGCTAGCTGAATAGCTATGTCTAATATGAACAACTACCTATCATTAAATAATGAATTTATTATAAACTTTAAAAACTATTAGCTTTATTACTAGTAGTTTTTTGCTCATAATAACAAATAGTAATACATTAGTTGTTGTTTTATATTTTATATGATAATTATTCACTAATCAATAAAGTTGGATAAGAATTAAATATTTTAAATTTGCAAAAACTTACACAAATGAATGAACCACAGCAAAAGTGGACAGAAACAATAGATGACACCCATTCCCTGTTCGATTTGAAATTGAAGGAAGTCTGGAAATACAAAGATCTTGTTTACATGTTTGTAAAAAGAGATTTTGTATCAAGTTTTAAACAAACAATATTAGGACCTATTTGGTTTTTTATCAATCCTATATTTACCACAATTACCTATCTAATTATTTTTGGAAAATTTGCGAAGCTTCCTACAGATGGTGCGCCTGGTATATTGTTTTATCTGGCAGGAGTAACCTTATGGAACTATTTTTCAGGAGCACTTCTAGGTACTACCAATACCTTCACAGGTAACGCCAGTATTTTTGGGAAAGTATATTTCCCAAGGCTTGTTACTCCTGTTTCAATTGTTATCTCTAACCTAATGCGGTTAATTGTACAGTTTCTTTTATTTATAGCTGTTTGGCTTTACTATCTTATCAATAAGGAAATTCATCCTAACTGGTGGATGTTGGCAACACCTTTTCTCATCATTATTATGGCTTTGTTTGCATTAGGAGTCGGAATGATATTTTCCTCACTTACAACAAAATATAAAGATCTTACGATGCTACTAGCATTTGGTGTAAGTTTACTCATGTATGCAACGCCTGTCATTTATCCAATATCAATGCTTCCCGGATATTTCAGAAGCTTGGCAAAATACAATCCACTAACTGGTATTTTTGAATGCTTCAAGTATGGTTGGCTGGGGGTCGGAGATTTTTCACCTTCAATGCTTATCATAAGCACGATTATTACTATTGTTCTTTTATTTATTGGAATTATTACATTCAATAAAGTGGAAAGAACCTTCATGGATACCGTATAAACATGTATAAAAACACTTTTGATTAATTTAAAAATTTAAAAAATGCTAGCTTTAAAAGCAGAAAATATATCAAAACAATACCGTTTGGGCCAAGTGGGAACAGGAACACTCTCTCATGACCTCAATAGGTTCTGGCACAAAATAAGAGGAAACGAAGATCCTTATCTAAAAATAGGAGAAACCAATGACAGAACCACTAAAGGAACTTCCGATTATGTATGGTCTTTACGCGACATCAACTTTGAAGTAAAGCAAGGTGATGCTGTAGGAATTGTAGGAAGAAACGGTGCAGGGAAATCTACCTTATTAAAATTACTAAGTAAGGTAACAAAGCCAACCACAGGAACAATTCGAACCAATGGAAGAATTGCTTCTTTATTGGAGGTAGGAACAGGTTTCCACCCTGAGATGACAGGCCGCGAAAATGTATTTTTAAATGGCGCTATTTTAGGAATGACCCGTAAAGAAATCACCAGAAAATTTGATGAAATTGTAGATTTTTCAGGTGTTGAAAGATATATTGATACTCCGGTAAAAAGATATTCTTCAGGAATGTATGTACGTCTGGCGTTTGCTGTAGCAGCTCATTTAGAATCTGAAATTTTAATTGTGGACGAAGTTTTAGCTGTAGGAGATGCTGATTTTCAGAAAAAATGCTTGGGAAAAATGGGTGATGTAACGAAAGGTGAAGGAAGAACTATTTTGTTCGTAAGTCATAATATGACAGCCATTAAAGAACTTTGTAATACCGGGATATTGCTAAACCAAGGACAGTTAGCTTACAGTGGCAATATACTTGATACTATTGTAGAATACCAAAAAAGCTCCGAAGCTCAAAGCAAATATCTGCACGAAGGACCTGTTGAAACGGCATTAGGCAATGAAAATATAAAAGTTCTTGAATTTTCTGCAGAGCCAGCCCAAGGTGAATTAATAGATATAGAATCCGGAATTTTGGTAAAATTAAGATTCCTTAGCTTAAAAGCTGGAATAAATCTAGATGTCACATTTGAGCTTAGAACTTATGAAGAAGTTCCCGTTTTTCATACAGGAGCTTTAGTCACAACAAGTAATGATTCGGAAGTAAAAGAATACAGCATAGAATTTATTCTTCCAAAAAATCTATTAAATGCAGGAAACTATTATTTCAAATTAATTTTTGGTGAAGATCAAAGAATTCCGTTATTTATTGCTCCAAGCACAATCGGTTTTGAAGTTGAAAACATAAAACTTGAAAAAAACATTGCGCTTCTTCCTGGAATTATCAGACCTCAATTTGAATTTAAAATACTTTAAATTGAATTTAAAAAGCAAATAGATATAAAAAAAGATTAATTAACTACAAAATATATCAGTTCCCGGCACAAGATATTTAAGACTGAAGATAAAATACTTTTTTTGAATCATCTAAAAAAAATCAAATTATAAAACAATTATGATAAAACTACTCGATTTATAAAAGGTCAATTTGGGGGACATCAACAAGAAATTGAACAAGTATTAAGCGCTTTTACTTTCTCCGGTAATAGAAGTTTTAAATCAATATCAATAGGTTTCAAAAAACACAAGAACTTGGTAAAAAAAAACATACATATTGATCCAGAAAAGTTATTATATTCAAATAAGATATATTTCGAATCATGTATTCGGACTGCACAGAAATTATTTGAAGAAAAACTCTATGAAGACTGTATAAATTATATTGAAAAAACCGCCTCTTTCGGGTGGTTCAATTTTTCGGGATATTATAAGAGCAAGTCTCTGGAACTCCTTTTAACTGAAATTCAACAAAAGATTTTACCAATAGCTTACCATCAGCAAAAACAAAAAAAAACAAAAAAAATACTTCATATCTGCTCAGAAGTTTATACCTCGGGCGGACATTCCAAATTACTTTATAATTGGATTAAAAATGACTCTTCAAAAAAGCATACAATTCTAAGTACCCGGCTTTCTCTGGAAGAAATAACAGATATCAGTAATTTCTATCTCACAGATAGTATTAGCGTGGGACATATCAGTGTAAAATCACCATCTAAGATAGAGTCGATCAATCTTTTAAACCAGCAGCCTCTAAACGACTATGACGTGATCGTGCTTCATATTCATCCGGATGAAACGATTACAAGCATCGTTTTATCTCAAAAAGACATCACAACACCTATCTGTTTTATCAATCATGCAGACCATGTATTTTGGTTGGGAACGTCTATTGCAGATATTGTTCTCCAAATTAGAGAATCCAGCATATCGATTGATGAGGAAAGGCGTGATATTTTAAAGGAAAGACAGTTTTTTTTACCAATTCCAATAGAAACAGCTCAAAATACAGAAGATGAAAACAGCAACAGCGAAACTAATTTCATTAAAATATTAAGTACAGGAACAGCTTACAAATACAATCCCAACGAGCACTACAATTTTTTGAAAGAGGCTTATAAAATTGTAGAAGAAAATTCCAATGTCCTATTTAATATTGTAGGAATCAATGCCGATTCTGACTATGCTAAAGAATATCAGCATGAAAGGATTTTTTTACACGGAATTGTATCTTCACAGAGATTGGCTGAAATTGAAGAAACAACTGACATTTATATCGAAGGTTTCCCCATGCCCTCTTTTACAGCTCTTCTTCAGGTTGCTTTACGTAAGATACCTTTTGCTCTTCACTACAATCCACTGCCTTTGTTTAAACTCTTCAGTGACAATAACGAATATAATATAGTTTATCCCAAAAATCTGGATGAATGGCATTCCAACATTAGAAAACTAATTCGGAATTCGGAATACAGAACAGAAACCTCACAAAAACAAAACAAATATATCCTTAACAATTACAGTATAGAAGTATGGAAATCACGTGTTCAGGAACTTTATCAATTAATAGATAAAAAAAAGCATGCTTACTGGAGGCCTAATCAGGACAGATATTATAACGGGGATAATGAAAAACTTCTTGTAACTGCTGATAAAAGAAAGTTTCCACATTACAGTTTCACAGAAAAAATGTCATTAAACGGAAAATATTTTGTTTATAAAATGACAAATCCTAAAAATTCTAACATTAGTTATTTTCATAAGAAACAATTAATAAAATATTTTCTTAAAAAATAATGAATATAGCTACACAAATTAACAGAAGTAATAATTTTGACTTTCTTCGCCTGCTATTTGCTAGTTTAGTAATAGTTTCACATTCTTATCCCTTAACAGGAAAAGCAGAGATAATAGGAACTCTAACGAATGGACAATTAAGTCTTGGGTCACTATCTGTAGATTGTTTTTTTATCATGAGTGGCTACCTCATTATGATGAGTCTACAGCGCAGCAAAAGTCCTCAGGAATATATGTGGAAACGTTTGTTAAGACTGTACCCTGCTTATATTGTGCTATTAATATTTACAATATTATTCTTGCCTGTTGTGTATATAGGCATTAACATATTTTCTGAAAAAACATTCTGGAGCTACTTTCCAAACTCTCTGTCATTGTATAAAATACAATATGAAGTAAAGGGGGTTTTTGAGAACAATCCTTATCCACGGGCAATTAATGGCAGTCTATGGTCTTTGTCTTATGAGTTTACAATGTATATTGTTTTACTATTATTGTTTCCACTTCGTCAATATAAACATCTCAATATTATAATTATTAGTATTTTTCTTTCAGCTTTTTACTTTACTATTACTGAAAGTCATTTTTTAGAAAGTACAATGAAAAGGATATTCCTATACCCTATTGAATTTTACAGGCTTTGTACTTACTTCATGGCAGGAAGCTTATTAGTATTTATCAATTTTAAGAAAATCAATTCATTTTGGATAAGATGTCTGCTTTTTTTGGCATTAACAACATCTTTATATTTTGAATGTTATAAATATACAAGCCCTATTCTTTTACCTCTACTAATTTTACTCATCGGCGTTAATAAGAATCGGTATATAAGCAGCATAGGCTCAAAGATAGGAGACATTTCTTATGGAGTTTATATTTATGCATTCATTATACAGCAAACATTGATGCATTATTTTGGGTTAGGAACTTTAAGACTTATGTTGATAAGCACCATTATTACTTATATTTTTGCATATGGCTCATGGCACCTGGTCGAAAAAAGAATGTTAACATATAAAAATTTGATAAAATGACACCTCAAAACTATCAAATCAAGCTCGCCATAGTTATTCCTTACTATAAAATAGATTTTTTTGAGGAAACAATAAAATCTGTTGCCTCACAAACCAACAAAAATTTTGTTTTATACATTGGTGATGATGCCAGCCCAAATGATCCTGTCAATATAATTGAAAAATACCTTCAACCTGAAAGTTACTTTTATTATAAATATAAAGACAACTTAGGCGGTAAAAATCTAGCTCTGCAATGGGAGAGAGTGTTAGAAAATGTAAAAGAAGAATGGTTCCAAGTATTGGGTGATGATGATGTAATCTCAGCAAACTTTGTGGAAGAATTCTATAATAATCTTAAAACCGCAGAATCTAAGAATATATCTGTAATGAAGTTTTCTCATCAGTGGATCGATGAAGAAAATAGTGTTATCCAAAATTTCGTTTATAATTTTTCAGAACTGAAACCTTCAGAATTTTTTATTAAAAAATATAATCACGAAATACAAAGCAGTCTTTCCGAAAATATTTTTAAACTTGATATATATAAAAGAGTTAAGTTTGAAAAAATAACATTAGCCTGGGGAAGTGATGATTTGGCAATACTTCTATTTGCCGCCGGAAATGTTATTTTATATATCAAAAATAGTATTGTAAAGGTCCGAATTTCCGGATCAAGCATATCCGGATCAATGCATTTGTCTGGCCAAAAACAAAAAGCTTATTTTGAATTAAGGGAAATACTGATAGTAAAATATTCTTCATTGTTTGATTACCAGTTTATATCAGAAGTCGTGGAAGAATATTTAGACTTTAGTAATTACAAAAAATATAATGCTCATTATACAGTAATTTTCTTTTACCTTAAGCATCTTAAAATTAAAGCTTTTTTAAAAGCACTAAAAAAAATTTATTATATCAAAAAGAAATGTCTCCAAAAATATCCATCATAGTACCTTGCTATAATCAAGCATCTTATCTTGATGAATGTCTGCAGTCCATTATGGATCAGACTTTCACAGATTGGGAATGCATAATTGTCAATGACGGCTCCACAGACCATACGGAAGAAACGGTAGAAAGATGGACAGAAAAAGACAGTCGCTTTCAGTATATCAGCAAAGAAAATGGAGGAATATCCTCCGCAAGAAATGCTGGACTTGAAAGGGCTTCGGGAAAGTATATCCAGTTTTTAGATTCTGATGACCTGTTGAATAAGAAAAAAATTGAAAAAAGTCTTTCCGGAAGTAAAGAATATCCGTTGATTATAAGCCAATTTACCATTTATACCAACAACATTCATCATCCTGGTTATAACCATATTGAAAAGGACTATGCAACATTTGAAGGTATTGTATTCGGATGGAATCTTAAATTCACGATTCCTATACACTGTGCTTTGATTTCCCGTCAACTTCTTGAAGGGTTTACGTTTGAGAAGGGTCTAAACATCAATGAAGACTGGCTGATGTGGATGCATATCACCAGAAACAACCCAGAAGTTCTCATTTTGGATGAGCCCTTGGCGCACTACCGCAAAGAAGAAGACAAAAAAAGTTTGTCATCTGACCCTTACAAAGTTTTTCGCGAAAGAGTTAAAGTACTTCCAATTATAAAAAGAATATATGGTGATACTCTTCACGACAGGCTTGCCTATCATATGATTGAATTCCATACAAACCAGCTTGTGCAACTGAAACATGAATTCAATAAAGCAACAGGCGGTAAAGTCGTTTCCAGCTATCTCGCTCTTAAAAAATATTATTACAGCCTTTTTCAGAAAAAGAACTGAGAAATCATTACCCTATGACCTCATCCGTAGCACTTTGTACCTATAACGGTGAAACTTATATAGCCGAACAGCTGGACAGTATTCTGAGCCAGACTTTGCCGGTATCTGAGATCGTTATTTGTGATGACGGCTCCACGGATGGCACTATAAAAATTCTTTCCGATTATGCTATACGTTATCCGGAGATGATTAAAGTATATCAGAACCCTGAAAATCTGGGATATGTTGGTAATTTTGAAAAAGCGATGAGCCTTTGTTCGGGTGATATTGTACTGTTATGTGATCAGGACGACTGCTGGTATGAAAATAAAACGCAGACCATTACTGACATTTTTAAGAACCATCAAAATATCAATGTAATATGTCACAATATCCGGCTTTTTGGAGAGTCTTTAAAAAGCTCTGAAGATATGGTTTACTGGCAAATGGAATCTTTTAATCCCGATAACTTTACAAAACCAGGAGATATTATCAACCGCCTTTTATACCAGGGAAATGTATTTCCTGGAATGAGCATGGCTGTCCGGAATGCATTTCTAAAAAAGAATCTCCCTTTAAAAAGAGTGAATAAGGTAATCATCCATGATTATGAACTTCTCCTTCTTGCTGCAGACCAAAATGCATTATGGATTGAGAAAACCATATTGGGAGGCTACCGGATCCACCCTAAACAGAATATAGGATACAAAGCCTTTTCTGAATTTAACCCTTCAGAAACAAAAACGCTAACCCGGGATGAACTTTTCAAAGTATTTCAAAGATATCCTTTTGTAAAGAAGGCTGTCTCCGGGCTGAATTTGAATAAAAACCTCGAGGCAGGTTATAAAAAATATTGCCATCAACAATACCAGGACTATCTTAAAAAGCTCCCTCTTTTGGATCGTCTTGTCAATCAAATTAAAATGAAATACTATTTTCATATATTTGATTACCTGAAATAAATAAAAACTGCTGATTTTTAAACATCCTCGAGATGCAGCAGCTTTATAAGACACAATAAATGAAAACACTAAGCACATGATTATTGGAAACGGTATTATAGCCAACGCTGTAAAATCTTATGACACAGACAATATGGTCTTCTTTGCTTCAGGAGTCTCCAATTCACTGGAAACGAGAACTTCAGAATTTGAAAGAGAATTTTCTCTTCTGAAAATCACTATTGAAGAAAACAAGGAAAAAAAACTCATCTATTTTTCTACCTTAAGCATTCACGATCAGTCTAAACAGGACAGCCCTTACGTCCTGCATAAAAAAGCAATTGAAGAGCATATCAATACCTCTTCCGAGCATTTTCTTATTCTGAGAATAGGCAATATCGTAGGTAAAGGCGGAAATCCGAATACCCTTTTCAATTTCCTGACTTCCCAGATCAATAATGACAATGAATTTACACTCCATTTAAAGGCCAGAAGGCTGCTTTTGGACATTGAAGATATCTCTAAATTTCTCGGCTCCCACTGCCTAGATCTTGAAAATAAAACCATCAACCTCGCTTTTCCGTATTACTACGATCTGAAACAGATCATCAGTGCCATAGAGAAAAAGACTGGTAAAAAAGCGCGCTTTTGTGAAACGGATGAAGGCGATTTTTACAAAGTGGATTTTGATAAAGATATAGAAACCTATTTCTCCGGAATACAGCCGGAAGATTATCTGGAAACTTTAACTCAAAAGTATATTTAGGATTAAATGGTTAATATTCATATAATTATAGTCACATATAACGCCATGAAATGGGCAGAAAGATGTTTTACCAGCTTAAGACAGTCTTCTGTTGCTGTAAAATGCATTGTTATCGATAACGGATCTGTAGACGGAACTCAGGAATATATTAAAAATCACTTCCCTGAAATTGATCTTATCCAGTCTCCCGAAAATTTAGGTTTTGGAAAAGCAAATAATTTAGGAATAGAAAAAGCCTATAAAGAAGGTGCAGATTTTTTCTATCTGATGAATCAGGATGCGTGGATCTTTCCGGACAGTTTTCAGCAAATGCTGGATGTGTACAACAGCGTTCCGGATAAAAGCAAAATCGGGATCTTAAGCCCAATGCATTTGGATGGCAGTGAGAAAAAATTTGATATTCATTTTGAGAATTATCTGGCTAAAGATGTAAGAAACAACAGAATGTTTTCCGATGTTTATTTTGGTGAGGCAAAGTCATTTTATGAAATAAGCTTTGTGAATGCTGCCCATTGGTTCATCCCAAAAAATGTCATTGAAAAAATAGGTGGATTCAATCCTTACTTTTTTTACGGTGCCGAAGATTATGAATATGTCAACAGGCTTACCTATTTCGGATTAAAAATTATGGTATGCACAAAAAGCAAAGTTGTGCATGATGCCGTACAGTCTTTCCACAAAAAGCAGCCGCAGGATAAAGCAGAATTGCTGGCAAACACCAGACTTTCTATGAGGATGCAGCGGGAAACGAAATATCTCGATCCCAACTATGATTATAATGTCAAAAGAGAAAGAACTGCCATTCTCTCTTATATTTTAAAATTAAGCGCAAAAGGAAATATCAATGAATCTAAATTTTATCTGGACCAATACAGATATTTCTCAAAAAAATTCAAAGAGATTGAAGCGGCAAGAAAAACATCAATGACAGGCAGGCATCCTTTCCTCAATCTTTAATCTATTTCTATGGAAAAATTACCGGTAAGCATCTGTATTCTCTCTTGGAAAACCCGGAGAAACCTTGAAAAACACTCTGAAATCCTACAAAAAATACGGTCTTCTTGAAATGACCGATGATATAGTCATTCTTTTTCAGGAAATAAGTGAGCAGGATAAAAAAACAGCTGAAAAGTATGGCGTCAGATATATTGGATTAACTGAAAATATAGGCATTGGAAAAGGCATGAAATTACTAGCTGAACATGCAGCTTATGAAAACATTCTTTTTCTGGAGCACGACTGGCAGCTTATTGAAGATCAGCAAACAACCCTTTCACAGCTAAAAAAAGGCCTGACATTTCTTGATCAGGGATTTGATGTAGTACGATACCGAAGCAGGAGAAATCCGGGATATCCTTTGATCTCGATCAGACATAAAGGTAATGAGCTGGATTACTATGACGACTGGCACGAATGTACTTCGCCCCATCTTCTGGAATCCCTCCACTGGCTTGATCCTGCAAAAGAATTCCCGGATAAAATACAGACGCAGGACGAATTCTTCATAACGACTTCCCGCTGGGCCAACTGGACAAATAATCCTTACCTCGTCCGACAAAATTTTTTGCTGAATACCATCCTTCCTTTTTCAGGGGAAACGGCATCGCTTGAAAGAAATATTGCCGCCTGGTGGGTAAAGCAGGATTTCAAAATTGCACAGGGCGAAGGACTTTTCAAACACAATGATCTTACCAAGTATCCGAAGAAAAATATCATTCAGAAAATACTCGGCAGATTGAAAAATAAATTTAAATAAATTGTACGGAATGAAAATTCTTTTCCACGAGAACGAACTCAATTACAGAGGGACTTCCATCGCATTATATGATTATGCAGATTTCAATGAAAGATATCTGGGAAATGAGTCATTGATTGTATATAATAAAAATCTGCCTACCAATCATGAATTAGGCATCGAAAAATTTTCCAAACGCTTTAAAGTATTTGGCTATTCTGATTTTAAAGAGGTAGATCAACTCATCAACCAAAATAATATAGATCTTTTTTACGCCATCAAAAACGGAGATATTGATAACATAGAGACGAAAGAATGCAAAACTGTGATCCACAGCGTTTTTAAACATTTTGAGCCCCATGGAGATGTCTACGCTTATGTTTCCCAATGGCTGAGCCAGGAAATGACAGGCTCAAAATATCCTTTTGTTCCTCACATGGTAAATTTTGAGAACGGTACAGATCAGGATCTCAGAAAAGAATTGAATATTCCTGTCAATGCAAAAGTATTCGGATATTATGGAGGTCATGCAAGCTTTAATATTATTTTTGCGCAACAGACCATTGAAAAGATAGCATCAAAATACAAAGACATCTATTTTATTTTTATGGGAGTAGACTCATTTGTAAAGAAAAAATGGTGGAAATCAGCTCTTCCCAATATTATTTTCCTACCGCCGAGTTCTGATATCATCATGAAACAAAAATTCATTAATACCTGCAGTGCACTTCTTCACGCCCGTGAAAGAGGGGAAACTTTTGGGATTACTGTGGCTGAATTTGCTATTAAAGGAAAGCCGGTGATTGCTTTTGCTAATCCTCCTGAAAAAGCACATATCAGCCATCTTGAGGATAAAGCTTATTATTACCGCGATCATAAGGAACTCAGGGATATTATTCTGGATGCAGACCTTAGTATCTCTGCAGAAGAATTATTCCAAAAATTTCTGCCGCATCCTGTGATGGATACTTTTAAGAAGATATTTATAGATTAATCATTATTTTTTTATAAAAAATGCAAATAAAAAAAATTTTAAAACTTGACTTTGATCATCACAGAATATTTGGGCTAGACCTTCTACGTGCATTGGCAATTTTAATAGTTCTTTTAGTACATAGCTCAACATTGGTTCCATCATATATTAGTAACTTTTATCACTACATTAATATTGATGGTGTTTGTATATTTTTTGTATTAAGTGGTTTTTTAATTGGAAATGTATTAATTAAAACTGCCGAAAAATTTGGTTTCAATTATAAAGAATTAGTTAACTTTTGGGTTAGAAGATGGGCTCGAACTTTACCTAATTTTTATCTATTCTTAGTGCTGCTTACAATTTTGAATTATTTTTTCACTAAAGGATTTCCATTAAAAGTTGTCCCACAATATCTTATTTTCTCTCAGAATCTCGTCAAAGGATCACCAGGTTTTTTTGGTGAAGCATGGAGTTTAAGCGTAGAAGAATGGTTCTATATAATCATTCCTATCTGTTTATTCCTAATCATCAAATTATTAAAAACAAGTGTCAAAACATCCATTTTAATAATCTCTGTAACAATTATTTTATTTTCTATTTTATTACGAATTATATTAAACTCAAATCCCATATTATTGGAAATGGGAGATTATGATAGAATTGTTATTATGAGAATGGACAGCATAATGTACGGTGTATTTGGCGCATATATAAGTTTCTATTTTCAAAATATCTGGAAAAAATATAAAAAAATCGCCTTTGTATTAGGATTACTCATCACTATAATTATTAAACTTATTTCATTGAAATTTGTTTATACCGAACGTTGGTTTTTTACTAATTATTTTTATCCTATATTATGTATTGGAATATTATTACTCCTTCCTTTATTAAGTGAATATAAAATTAAAAAACACACTCATTTCACTAAAATCATTACAACCATCAGTTTAATTTCCTATTCATTATATTTAAGTCATAATTCATTAATTAGGAAAATGTTTCTAGAGAACATATTTCAAAATTTCTTTGAAAGTAATGAATTAGTTATCGTTTTATTAAAGAATATTATTTACTGGGGTGGATCTATATTTTTATCAATTTTGATTTATAAATATTATGAATCACCACTCATGAAACTGAGAGATAAAATTAAATTTAAATAGAATGGCCGAGATCCACATCATAATCGTTACCTACAACGCCATGAAATGGGCAGAACGTTGCTTTACAAGTTTAAGAAAATCTTCTGTTCCTGTAAAATGCTTTGTGATAGACAATGGTTCTGTGGACGGCACCCAGGACTATATAAAAAATAATTTCCCCGAAGTAGATTTCACCCAGTCGCAGACCAATCTGGGTTTTGGAAAAGCAAATAACATCGGAATTGAAAAAGCTTACAAAAACGGTGCTGATTTCTTTTACCTCATGAATCAGGATGCATGGCTCTACGAAGACAGTATGGCAAAAATGCTTGAAGCTTACGACAGCCATCCCAATCAGCAGGAAATAGGAATTATAAGTCCAATCCATATCGATGGTACAGAGCAATACCTTGACATCTTTTTAGACCAGTATATTGCTAAAAATTATGAAAAGACCAGGATGATCTCAGACCTTTATTTTCAGACTTTGAAACCCTGGTATGAAATTAATTTTGTGAATGCAGCCCATTGGCTTTTACCAAGAAAAACAATAGAAACGGTAGGCGGTTTCAATCCCTATTTTTTCCATTACGGCGAAGATGATGAGTATGTAAACCGGGTTCATTTTCACCAGATGAAAGTGATTTTGGTTTCCCGGAAGCCGGGTCGTTCATGATGGAGTACAGCTTCTCCATAAAATAGATTACACAAAGTATGAAGATGTTCGTATCGAGATCAATGCCATGAATCCTAACCTGCCCGATTCTTTGCAGCTTGAAAAAAAAGCATTGAAACAGAGCATGCTAAAAAACCTCATCACCGGCAATATCACCAATTATAAAAAGCTGTCCGAAAAGTACAGGAAAATCTCTTCTGACAGCAAGAAATTAACCAGTTTCAGAAATCAGGTAATGCAGAAAGGCACTACTTTTCTTAATCTGTCGTAAATTAGCACAGGCATAAACGAAAAATTAATGATGAAAAATACAATATTATGTGCGGAATAGCAGGAATCATAAGCAATAATGCAAGAGACTATCAGGACCATATCCAAAGAATGACGGATTCTATGATACACCGCGGCCCGGATTCATCGCATCATGAATTTTATGACCATGCAGCTCTCGGTCACCGCAGGCTTTCGATCATCGATCTTTCTGAAAATGGAAAGCAGCCCATGTTCTCCAATACCAAAAACGAATGTATCGTCCTTAATGGTGAAATTTATGGATATCTGGACATTAAGAAAAATTATGGAGAATATCCTTTCCACGGAGGTTCAGATACAGAGGTTATTCTTGCTATGTATCAGAGAAAGCAGGAAAACCTTATCCATGACCTTCCGGGGATGTTTGCTTTTGCGATCTGGGATGATCAGAAGCAGCAACTTTTCTGTGCAAGAGACCGGTTTGGAGAAAAACCCTTTTATTATGCTGTAGGAAGTAACAACGAATTTATCTTCGCATCAGAGATCAAAGCTATTCTTGCGTCTGGATTAATTCAGCCCAAAGTAAGCTCTGCAGCCCTTTCACACTATCTTCAGTACGGATATGTAAGCTCGCAACAGAGCATTTACAGTAATATCTTCACTCTGCCGCCTGCACACCAGCTGATCTGGAAAGACGGAAAAATTACAGTTTCAAGATACTATAGCCTTCCCGCAAAAGACAGAAAATTAAGCCTGTCCGATGCTAAAGAAGAATTTATTTATCTGCTGAAAAATGCAGTCAAAAAACAGCTTATTGCCGATGTGGAAGTCGGAAGTTTCCTGAGCGGAGGTTTAGATTCTTCATCCGTAGTGGCTTTGGTAGACGAATTTCTTCCTCATCAGACCACCATCAGTTTTGGGTATGACCATAAAGATAATGAGCTGAAATATGCCAAAGAAATTGCTGATAAATACAACACCAATCATATAGAAGTTCACGAAAAAAAACAGGATCTTGTGACCTCTTTACTGAAGATCTCCCCGTTTTTTGATGAACCTTTTGCCGATGCTTCCTTCATTCCTCATTACGAGATCTGCAGAGCTGCCAAACAAAACCTCACGGTGGTGCTTTCCGGAGATGTAGGAGACGAGCTTTTCGGTGGATATCATTTTTATACCGTTGAAAATAAATTGAAAAACCATTTCAGCTATAAAAATAGGGTGGCTCAGTTTGGACTTCAATTGTACCAAAAATTAAGACCAACCTCTTTCCTCACCCAGAATAATCTGGAATATTCATCCATAATGGACTTCCATCTTAATTCTGTGAGAAATGCATTTAATAAAAAAGAACGTGATCAGCTGGGAATAAATGCTGATTACCTGCAGGATTACAGCTTTACGCCTGACCCTGATTCCCTGAACGATATTATGAGAGTGGATCTGGAAAATTATGTTCCGGCCAATATGATGGTAAAATCAGACCGGATGGCTATGGCCAATTCATTGGAGGTACGTACACCGTTCCTTGATCTGGATTTTGCAGAATTCTGTATTCAGTTGCCGGATCAGCTTAAACTGGATGAGAAGAATGACAAGATCATCCTTCGTGAAGCTATGGGATCATATTGGACAGAAACGATCAGAAAACGTCATAAACAGGGCTTTGGCTTAGGTGTAAAGAGCTGGTTTAAAGAAGAGAATCTTATGACTCTTTCCAATGATCTTTTAAAAAACCCTCACCACAAAGTTTTTGATTTTATTGATTTCAAGGCCTCTCAAAATTTTCTGAATAAAGATGAGAAACACTGGAACTTGCTACAACTTGCACTTTGGGCAGATAATAACGTCTCTGTATTATAAAAATTTACGATGATTGAAATTTCCGTTATTATTCCCGTCTACAATGCTGCCGAGTTTCTGGAAAAGGCCGTTAATTCTGCTACATATTTTGATGAAGTTAAAGAGGTTATCCTGGCTGAAGACCAATCTACCGATCATTCTTTGGAAATCTGCAAAAAACTGGCATTTGAAAATTCCAAAGTAAGAGTATTCCAACATCCCAATGGAGAGAACCGGGGCGCAGGAGCTTCAAGAAACCTGGGAATAGACCATGCTACTTGTGATTTTATTGCATTTCTTGATGCAGACGACTATTACCTTCCCAACCGCTTTGATGCTGAGAAAAAGCTGTTTAGCGATTCAAATGTTGAAGGAATTTTCGGAGCGATAGGTACGGAATACTTGACAGAAAAAGGAAAACAGGAATTTGAGTCTAAATTTAAAGAAATCTCCCTGAGTACAGTCAATTATCCCGCAGAGGGAGAAGAAGTCTTCCGGGGACTTTTAAGTTTAACACCTAAAACTTTCGGTACTTCATTTCACTTAAATTCTCTTACCATAAGAAGAAATTCTCTGAAACAATATAATATCCGTTTCAATGAAACTCTGCGTGTTCACCAGGATTCGGAACTGATTCTCAGACTTGCTTATCACTGTCATTTAAAAACGGGAATTATAGATAAAGCCATTGCAATAAGAGGAATTCATGATGATAACAGGATTACAAAAATTATAAAATATACCCCGCAGTATAACCAGAGACAGTTTCTTTTGTGGAGGTCTATGAATGACTGGGCTGTTCTGAACCGGATTTCTCCGGAATATAAAAAAAGGATTTATCTGATTTATAAATCATTTGATCTTTCACTAAAAACAGGATTGCCCAAATACGGAAATATCCTTTTAGAAGTAATAAAGAACCCGGAAATCTTAAAGACGAAATACCGTTTTACCTATTATAACAGATAAGCATGAAGATATCAGTGATCATTCCCGTATACAATGCAGAAAAATATGTTACAAAGGCTGTAAATTCTGTGCTTCAGTTTGATGAAGTGGATGAAGTAATCCTGATTGAAGACGGATCACCTGACCACGCGCTTACGGTATGTCTGGAACTTGCCCAAAAGCATGAACGGGTTCAGCTTTTTCAACATTCTGATAAAAAAAATCATGGTGCCGGAGCCAGCAGAAACCTTGGAATAGAAAAAGCTTCCGGAGATTTCATTGCATTCCTGGATGCTGACGATTATTTTCTATCTAATAGATTTGATGCAGAAAAAGAGCATTTTAAGAATTCCGATATAGAAGGTGTTTTTAATGCGATCGGCACTGAATTTCTGACAGAAAAAGGCCGGGAGGATTTTTTATCTAATATTAATTGACAATCATCTCCTTACCGTTAATTATCCGGCAGAAGGACATGAAGTATTCAGGGGCCTTTTAGGAAAAACACCAACTGCATTCGGCAGTTTTTTCACTTTGGATGCGCTTACCATAAGAAATTCGGCTCTTGAGAAATACAACTTGAAGTTTAACGAAGAACTCCGTGTACATCAGGATTCTGATTTTATCATTAAACTGGCTTTTCACTGTCATTTAAAATCCGGAATTATAGATCAACCTGTAGCTATGAGAGGGATTCATGATGATAACAGAATTACAAAAATCGTTAAGTATTCTCCGCAGTATAATCAAAGACAGTTTCTTTTTTGGAATTCCCTGTATCAATGGTCACAAGAAAACCGACTGGATCGGGATATTTCAGAACATATTTATCTTAAGAAAAAGGCTTTTGAGCTATCTCAAAAAAAAGGTTTTTCTAAAATGATAACTCTTTTTACAGCTATTCTTAAAAACCCCAAAATTTTAAAAACACAATACCGGTTCACTTATACCCATTCGTGAAACTTATAAACTATAGACTCTGAGGAAAGGTTTGTTTATAAAAAACTAAAGCAGACAGATATTTTATATTTCCTCTTTAATAAAATTTATTGTTGTAATTGGCATATTTTATATTATTTTGTAATGAGAAAACAACATTTAGAGCCACAAAAAAAAGATTTCGTATAGAACATATATATTATTTTAATTGTTAAAATGAAGATATCAGTAATTATTCCTGTTTATAATGCAGAAAAATTTGTTTCTCATGCTGTAGAATCTGCTCTTCAGTTTGACGAGGTTTATGAGGTTATTCTGGTTGAGGATAAATCTCCGGATGATGCTCTTCTGATATGCAGAAATCTTTCCGAAAAATATGAAAAGGTAAAATTGTATCAACATCCGGACAAGGAGAATCATGGTGCCGGAGCGAGCAGGAATCTGGGAATAGAAAAAGCAACGGGGGATTTTTTGGCATTTTTAGATGCTGATGATTATTATCTCCCCAACCGTTTTGACAGTGAAAAAGAACTTTTCCAAAATCCTGCAGTAGAAGGCGTCTACGGAGCTCTGGGTGTACAGTACTATTCTGAAAAAGCTAAAGAACAGTATTATCGGGTATTTGGGGACAGACTGACTACTGTTTACAAAGTACATCCTCCCACAGATGTTTTTTTCGGACAGATCCATATGCTGGGTGCTTTTGGGCTTTTTAGTATTGATACGCTTACTATCCGAAGAGATACGCTATTCAAAAAAATGAATATGCTGTTCAAACCCCATTTAAAACTTCATGAGGATACAGAATTTTTGTTTCGCCTTTCTTATTACCTTGACCTCTACCCTGGAAGTTTAGATAAAGCCGTAGCCATAAGAGGGGTACATGAGCACAACAGGATTACCAAAGTAGATACCCGCATCGTAGATCCGGCGATCTCCAGAACAATCCTATGGACCGAGGTTTATAGATGGGCAAACCAGGAAACGACTGTTCCGGAAGATGCCATGCTCCACATCAAAAGGATGCTCCGCAGCTTTGAAATTGCTAAAGCTCCCAAATTAAAAAAATGGGGAATGGTAATAAAATATCTGTTCACAGACTACAAAAGCATGAGGTCTGGTTTGTATAATATTAACTTCAAGCATACCCTAATTTTATAACACAAAAAATAATCTGTAGCGCAATGATTATAAACTGATTACTTTGCTATATTTGTTCCTAAAACCGTTAATAGATAAATGAAAATCTCAGTAATAATTCCCGTTTACAATGCTGAAAAATTTGTTTCTCAGGCTGTAGAATCTGCCCTTCAGTTTGATGAAGTGCACGAAATCATTCTGGTGGAAGACCAATCTCCTGACAACGCTTTGCAGGTATGTTTACAACTTGCTGAAAAATATGACAGGGTAAAACTATATCAGCATCCTGATAAAGGAAATCATGGGGCAGGTCCAAGCAGAAACCTGGGAATAGAAAAATCTACCGGAGATTTTATTGCTTTTCTGGATGCAGATGATTATTATCTTCCCAACAGATTTGATGCAGAAAAAGAGCTTTTCCAAAAACCTGAGATCGAAGGGGTTTATGGAGCTTTGGGTGTTCATTATTATTCTGAAAAAGCAAAAGAGCAGTACTATTCTTTATTTGAAGACAAATTAACTACCGTTTATAAAAGACACAGTCCCAGGGAAGTTTTTCTTGGACAGATTTATATGCTGGGAAGCTTTGGCCTTTTCAGTATTGATGCGCTTACCATACGGAAGGAGCCTTTAATGAGAAAAATGGAAAATATGTTCCTGACCAATTTAAGACTTCATCAGGACAGTGAATTTCTTTACCGGCTCTCCTACTATCTTGACCTGTATCCGGGAATTTTAGACAAAGCGGTGGCAGTAAGAGGAGTGCATGAGAACAACAGGATCACTCAGATAGATTCTAAAAAAATAAAACCATCAACTACCAGAATTCTTTTTTGGAAGGAGGTAGATAGCTGGGCTGCTCAGGAGCCTACTATGCCGGATGATGTAAAGCAGCATATCAACAGAATGTACCGCAGTTTTCAGATTGCCAATGCGCCTTTTATGGAAAAATGGGGCATGATCTTGAAATATCTGGTTACAGATTTCATAAGTATACGTTCCGGTCTTTATAATATTAATTTCAGAGACAGCTTATTTTAATTTTCTCTGGTCTGCCTTCACTGAATCCGCTATTTGTGCCGTAAAAACTTTTCCGGACTCTTTGTACATATGGTTTCCGTCTATATAGGTAAAATCATTGGCGTGGCCTGAAAAATCATAGAATTTTATGTTCTTTTCCTTTGAAAGGTTTTGCATCATTCTGCTGAATTCCGGGAATTTTTTGTTCTCCAAAGCTATGATATTTTCTGAAACAGGAATCCGTACGAGGTATATCTTCCCTTTAGGTTTCAGATAATCTATCATTTCGTTGAGTGCCTTCAGACGTTCTTTAGAAAGAGAAAAATTTCCCAGCAGTAACTTATAATACTCTGTTTTTATAGCAGTTCTGGCAGCTACTGAATCTTTACTCATATTTATATTCACTTCCATCCAACCGTCTTTATGAAGATAGGTATTGGATCTCCCCACCGCTTCCCTGTCAAGATATATCCTAAACCAGCTTTTATCAAAATTTTTGAGCAGGTATTCATAATTGGGCGACATATTATAAAAATACATATTCTTAAACGGAGAATTTTCTTCCGGAAAGTCTTCTGTCCTCTTTACAATATTGTTCAGTGCCAGATTCCAGGGACTTACGGCCAGGATGAAAGTTCCATTTTGGGTCTCCGGATCCAGTTTTCTTTTCAATGCTTTTAAATAGATTTGCCCGTAAGGAGACTGTACAATATTTAGCGAAAAATTATCAAAAGGAACAGACAGTTTTTCTTTCAAAACTTCCGGAACGACTCCCTGCACACTTCTGGAATCTCCTAAAATGATATTTTGAGGTTTTTCTACAGCAAAGTGCCTGTAATTATCGTCTGTATTGCCATCTGCATAGGTTCCAAGGAATAGCATAACGGCAAGGATTCCAATAATATAAAACGATATTTTAAATAAAAATTTTTTCATATTAAAACTGTTCGTAGATAAAGCTTCCGTTAGAAAACACACCGTAATACATAATCATGAAGATCAGAAAAACATAAAAACCTCTTCTCATCCATGGATTAAACCTTTTAATATCAAGCCCGTGTTCCTGATCTTTATTCATCCAATCGATTAAAATTAAAATTCCAATCAATCCCAATATTTTAATCTTGATAAACTGAGGAATGGAAAACAGGGAGAAGCTGAAAATTCTTCCATACATGCCCAAAGCAGCCTTCAGGTCAGGTGCGGCAAAAAGTACCAGAGCAAAACAGACCATCATCATTGTCAACAGTATATTTCCCAGCTCTTTCAAGGTAGGGAAACTCCCTGAGAATTTTTTCTTCTTGTTCAGTTTATCCCTTACGATCAGAGGAATATAATAAATCCCATGAAGCAATCCGAATATGATGAATGTAAATCTAGGACCGTGCCACGCCCCTATTAAAATAAAATTCAGAATAATAGCGGCGATAAGCCCTCTTTTCCCATGATCCCTGAACTGAATAACCAAAGGAGTAAAAACATACTCAGTAAGCCATGAAGTAAGCGATATGTGCCACTTTCGCCAGTATTCTGCAATATTCTGTGCAAAAAGCGGAAAGGCAAAGTTTTTGGTAATTTTAAATCCCAGAAGTCTTGCAAATCCTATTGCCATATCAGAATATCCCGAAAAGTCTGCATACAGTTCAAAAAGGAAAAGAATGGCACCCAATGCCACCGTACTTCCGGAAAGGGTCTCGTAATTCTGAAAAATATTTTGTGTGATGGGTGTAATGCTGTTGGCAATCACCAGCTTTTTGAAGGCTCCGTAAAGGATCTGTCTTGCTGCATCAGCAGCCATTTCTTCCGTAAAAACTCTTTCTTTTTTCAATTGTGGAAGCAGCAAACTTCCTTTATCAATCGGTCCGGAGGTCATACTCGGGAAGAAAGCAATATAATTGAAGAAGGCCAGAACATCTGTTTCCGGCTTCAGCTTATTGTTTTTCAGATCCAGGAAATAACTGATGATTCTGAAGGTATAAAAACTGATTCCCAAAGGTAAAATAATATTAAGGGTCAGTGTATTTTTAATATGAAACAGATTCGCAAATGAGTCAATAAAAAATCCGAAATATTTAAAATAAAAAAGGGTTCCAATCGCCAGGATCAACCCTAAATTGATGTATATTTTTTTAGTTTTCCCTTCGCTTCCGCCAATTTTAAGACCCAGGTAATAAGCGATAGCAGAACTTCCGGCCAGAAGTGCCAGAAATCTCCAGTCCCAAAAGCCATAAAAGACATAGCTGGAAATCAGGAGCAGGATATTTTGTAGTTTCAGGTTCTTTCGGCATATAAACCAGTAAAGCCCGAAAACAAAAGTAAAAAAAAGGGTAAAAGCGATAGAAGTAAACTGCATTGATCTGTGTTTAAAGTCTCATTAATAGTGGGAAGCATCCACAAAAAGGTGGTTTCCGTTAAAATGTTTTCCACCGTTGATGCACAGCTCAATGATATTGGCGACATCACTACCTTCCAGCTTATCTTTCAGGGGATATCCGGAAATGATCATATCTTTCATCCTGTCATCCATATTCTTGTGAAAATCTGTCGGGATAAAAGATGGAGAAACAGAATTGCATGTAATCCCGAACTTCACATTCTCCACTGCCCAGCTTTTGCTCATCTGAAGCAGATAAGCTTTATTGGAATTATAAACGGAAGTTCCCATCGCAGGGGAAATCATTGATGAAGAAAGGATATTGATAATTCTTCCCAGTTTTTTCTTCCTGAAAATAGGAATGCATTTTTGGGTCACCTCAAGAGCCGGCATTACATTATGCTTAAACTCTTCAAGGATCTTTTCCGCCTCTGTTTTATGGAAATAGGTGTTGATGAATGTACCGCTGTAATAATTATTGATCAGAATATCCGGATCAAAAGCTTCTATTTCAGACAAAAAACCAGCCATTTGGCCTTCCAGAGTAAAGTCAATCTTAAATGCCTTTGCACCGGGAAACTTGTCTTCTATTTCCTTTGCAGGCTGTTCAGAATGACAATAAGTAAATAATACTTCGTAACCCTTTTCCAAAAGAAAAAGATTGATCTCTTTACCAATTCCGGATGAACCTCCGGTCAACACCACTTTTTTCACTAGAATTCTTTGATTTGGATTTTACCTGATGCTACCGTTTTAAGATCTGCATTGATGAATTTAAAAGCGAATGTATTCACCCGCACGGCTTCCGACTGATCGGTCACCACCGCTTCAAAATTTAAAACATCATCCAGATACACCGGATTTTTAAAATTAATTGTCTGTGAAAGGATCATCACATCCTCTGTAGGAAGCAGTTCACCGATAAAATACGAAAGAAAACCATTCAGAATATTACCGTGCATCACTTTAGACCGAAAGCCTTTATTCTTTGCAAATTCCTCATCGGTATGCAGAGAATTCCGATCTTCAAAAACAGAGATGAAACCGCTGTAAACCTGTTCATCTACTTTAAACTGATGCCTAAAAGCCTGGTTTTCCTGAAGTATCATTATTTCGCAAGTATACAGTCTATCATTTCTCCAACATTATTCCAGCTCTGGATCTCTGACGAAGTGAAACGTACGCCAAAAGCTTTTTCTACCGCTACAATCAGCTGAATATGGGAAAGAGAGTCCCACTCTTCTACATCTTCTGCTGTAGTTTCAAAACTTAATACAATGTCATCATTATCCAGTTCATCATGGAAAATACCTGTCAGTTTCGCTAAAATTTCATCTTTGTTCATGTAGGTGTAATTTATTTATTGTTGATATATACTTGTTTAGATTCGTAATGGTCTACGTCCAGGATCCATTTTTCATCCTGTTCTGTAAATCCCAGTCTTTCATAATGGTCTTTTACCATCTGGTTTTTGGCGGTGGAAAGATATTCTCCAACCACATATTTGTAACCGTTTTTTCTGGCGGTTGCCACGATCGTGTTCAGTGTAAAATCTTCCATTCCTCTTTTCAGGACACGGCAGCTCATCAGCCAGGTGTTGATGAAAAGAGTTTCCGGATTTTCTTTTTCCAGAACGATCACACAGATCAGTCCGTTATCGCCATATTTATCTTCCAATGTGAAAGAAAAGGTATAATGTTTTTCAGAATTCATCAGGCTTTCAATATCCTGTTCTGAATACCGTACTGTTCTCAGATTAAACTGATTGGAACGCTGCGTCAGTTGGGAAACCCGGGGTTTTGAAAAACTGTCGAACGGCTTTACATCAGAAATCATTGCCATACTTTTCAGGAAGTCTTCCACGTTGGTAAAACTGTCCAGATCAACGGCTCGCTGCGCTTCCACCTGGTATTGTTTCGTTCTTTCTGCGTCATTTTCTGAAAAACTGGCGGACTCAAACAGATTTAAGCCATATAAATATTCCAGATATTCTGCAGGATCTTCAGGAAGTTCAGGAACGCATACCTCAGGAAGATTTTCACGAACAATATTTCTTTCAAAAGGATTATCATCCAGAAATACCATGGAATCAAATCCGATATTCAGAATGCTCTGGATCTTCCTGATATTATCTGCTTTATTATCCCAATTGGCCACGAAAACAGCAATATCGTCCAGCTTAAGGACCATATCCGGATGTTTTTCAAAAGGCTCTTTGGCTTTATCTTCGTCATTTTTACTGCATATTGCAAGGATTATCCCTCTTTTTTGCAATGCTTTTACCCAGTATTGAAACTCTGTAAATGCTTTCCCTATTCCAAGACTTCCTATCTGGATTTTTTCAAGACCGTCATCACCAATAATCCCACCCCAGGTTGTATTATCAAGATCCAAAATCAGGCATTTTTTAAACTTGCCTTCCAGAGAAGAGATAATTCCGGTGATGTGATGAGCTACGATCGGCAGGGCATCCAGTGAAAGCACCATTTCCGTATTGACATAAATGCTTGGGGAGAACATAAAATCTCTTCCCCATTTATTCTGGATCGAAAGAAGATCTGCAATGAAGAAATTATCATTTTTAATAGCAATTTCCGCTGACAGCAGATAATTAAGTTTATTCAGCTGAAAGACAAAGGAAGACTCTACCTTATTGGAAAAATTCCCGAAAACCTGATTATTAATCACTGGAAAATTACAGTAGATCACCCTGCTTTTAGTTCTGCTCTGAATGTTCCGGTAAAGGTCTTCAATGTAGAATATCTTGTTTTCAGCAAAAGAAACCTGCGTATTGTAAGATTTATAATATTGGCTTAAAAGCTTGTGTGACGATTCAAAAATGATGGTATAATCTGCCTTGAACTCATAATATTCTGAGGAAGGATCTAAAATCTGTCGTGAAATCTGTCCAAAATCTGCCTCGAAAATCTCAAATTCAAAACCTTCGTTACGGGCAGTTCCCTTCAAAGCAATATTGAGAAACTGTGTAGCGGTATCACCCAGTAGGGCAACCCTGATCTTTTTAAGTTGAGGAATGTCTTTGCGGAGTTCTTTTTTCAGTTCTGAAAACGTTTTGTACATGAATTCTTTATTTTATTAAAATATGAATGTACCGGCTCCCAATTCTGTAAGTCCCTCTCTGTTGTTTTTAAAAGTCTCCGGCTCTACGGAATCGTGACTGTAAATGTATGATTGATACGTATTGGGAACGTTTTTCTTTTTTTTCATTGTGTTTGCTTTGATACAAAAATAAAGATTTTATCTGATATTTACTTTTTTAAGATAGTCCCGCAGCGGTTTTTCAATAAATTGGTAAAACAATATAGACGTCAGGACAAGAACAATCAGATAGATCCAGAATACAGTATTGATATCCAGCCGGTTATTTTGTCTCTTTAAAATCTCTCTCAGAATATACAAAACGGGAATATGAGTAATATAAACGGCATAACTTGCCTCACCCAGATATTCCAGCGGTTTGAGCGAAAAAAGCTTGGTCACCAGTCCATTATTCCGGGAAATCAAGATAATAAGAGGAATAAAAAGCACTGCCATCAGTCCGTTATGATAGAAAAGCGGAACAAAGATCAGCGCAAGCATAATGGCCGAAAAGATCAGGATCACAGGAATATCATAATTTTTCTGCTTAAAATTCTTTACAAAAAACAGTCCGGCAAGATTTCCAACCAGGAATTCACTTACATGCATCAGTGGAAAATAATACAGGAATTCATGGCTTTCCGTATGCGGACCTTTATAAGACGGGGAAACAAAATAAAGATGGGAAAATACCTGCGTAACGATCCATAAAACAATTCCGGCCACCCAAATGCTTTTATTTTTTTTGGAATAAAAATAGTTGTAAAGCACCGGAAAAATCAGATAGAATAGAAATTCTACGGAAATAGACCATCCCGGAAAATTCAGAATCATAGCCTTGCCGGGAATCCAGCTCTGCAGCCCAAAGAGATACAGAAACACATTCCCGATATTGAAATTGGAATAGCGGGTTACCAGATAAAGAAGCAGTCCCAGTACGTACAGCGGATAGATCCTTGCAAAACGGTTCTTGTAATACTCGAAATATTGAATCTTTTCCTTTTTATGGTAAGCCACGATCATAATAAAACCCGAAAGGATAAAGAAATAGCTCACTCCTACATTGGCTTTTAAAAAGACATCTGCTATATAATCTGTTTTATAAACAAACATATCTTTATTAAAATGAGAAATAACTATGGCTAAAGCCGCAAGGAAACGGGTAAAGGTGATCTGACTTATCTTCATTCATGAAAGCTGATCCAACAGCCTGAGATGGTTTAATTAAATGCTTAAAAATAATAATTTATCTTTATTTTTTTTCTAATATATTATTCAGGAGGGGAACGAGCTTGAGGGAAAGGATTTTCGAACCTTTTTCATTCAAATGCCCGTAATCCCAACGGTTTTCGTAAAGATAAAATTCCGGATACTCATCAGGATTGACAAGACTGATTACAGGAACATTCAATGCGCTTTGATAGACCTGAAGTTTTTTTGCATCAGGCTCTGCCGGTCCGGGAATAAACATGATGAGCTGTATATTTTTCTTTTCGCATTTTTCTGCAAGCTGATTAATTTTTTCCGCCAATACGTTATTCACAGTATGCTGTGCATGATCTGCATGGTAACGATTCTGCCTGTCTTTAATGACCTCATCTAGTTTATTTTTTTCCGTTCTGGGAACTACACTGTATTCCAGAGCTGAAAAACCCTGATCTTCAACCACAAAACGGTTATAATTATGCTGGATGTCTTTTTCGTCACAATGCTTATTAAAATGAAAAACATTTAAAACAAATGAAACCCAGGAGAGCACAATCTGCTTATAATTACCGTTCTCTTTCTGAAATCGGCTGGTAAAAACGGTATTTTCAAAATTAAAAGCTCCAAAACTTCTTTCTGATTTCACATTCAGCTTGGTAATATTGATTTTATCCTGAAGTTCAAGAACGATATATTTGGGCTTGAAAGAAGAATTTCCAAGCACATATTCCAAAGTTTGGAAATTTTCTAAGTTGAAGCTTGCATTTGCACCTAAATTGTATGATTTTAAACCGTTGATATTTTCATCAATTAATTTACAGTCAATCTGATTATTGATTTTTGAGCTGCCAATGAAGTAAAGATTATATTCCGGATGCTTTTTTAAATAGTCCAGTTTTGCGTTTAAAAGAGGATAAGAATAATTGCTGTTCGGGCTTAAAGCAAGCTTTATCAAACCAATGATAAACATGATGGCTATAAACAAAGATAATATGGAAAGAAATCTTTTCATTTAAAACTGGAAATATATAAATTCATTACTTCCGAAATTAGCAAAATTCAGGATCAGATAGGCGACTAAAATGTAAATAACAGCCTGAAATGCTGGTTTTCTTTCCTGAATTTTCAGTCCGTAATCATGCGTTCTGTTCATCCATTCCATTCCAAGCATGAAAATAATCAGTCCAAACAGAACAGGTCTGAATGCAGTAGGAAATGAAATTAAAGTCGCGCTGAAAATTCCTTTAATGTATCCCATCGCATCAGAAACGCTTGCGGCACGAAAGAAAATCCATGCAAAACAAGTCAGGACAAAAGTCATCAGAATGCTGAAAACCTCTCTGAATGAAGGAATGATCTTCCCCATTGCCACAACTTCGAGGTTATGGCGGTTTTTCTCTGCGATGAGTAACGGAAGAAAAAATACAGCATTTAATCCACCCCAGATAATGAAGGTCCAGTTCGCTCCATGCCAGAAACCACTTACCAGAAAAATGATAAAGGTGTTCCTGATCTTCATCCACAATCCGCCCTTACTACCACCTAAAGGTATATAGAGATAATCTCTGAACCACGAGGAAAGTGAAATATGCCACCTTCTCCAGAATTCTGCAATATCCCTTGAAAAATATGGGTAAGAGAAGTTTTTCAGAAGCTCAATTCCAAATAATCTGGATGTTCCCAGCGCAATATCAGAATAACCCGAGAAATCTCCATAGATCTGGAAAGCAAAAAGGATGGCTCCTAAAACAAGGTTACTGGCACTTTCTGTATGGTAATTATTGAATATTTCATTGACTATAGGGGCACAGTTATCTGCGATCACCATTTTTTTAAAAAATCCCCAAAGAATCTGTGCCATCCCGTCCTTGGCCTTCTCGTAATTAAATGATCTGTTCCGCTGGATCTGGGGAAGAAGGTGAGTTGCCCTTTCGATAGGACCAGCCACCAATAACGGGAAGTAGCTTACAAAAACAGCATAATCCACATAGTTTCTCTCGGCGGGAATTCTTTTTTTATAAACATCGATTACGTAAGAAAGGCCATGGAAAGTATAGAATGAAATACCAACAGGCAAGATCACTTTTAACAACCATATGTTGACTCCAAACCCAAATGTTTTCAATAATTCAGCAAAGTTCTCAATGAAAAAATTATAGTATTTAAAGAAGCCTAAAAAGCCGAGATTGATAGCAATGCTTAAAACGAGCCAGAAGGTAGCCCGCTTTTTGGTTTTACTGTTTTCAATCTGAATTCCGGAAAAATAGTCCAGCCCGATTGAAAACATAAGAAGAAACAGAAAACGCCAGTCCCAGCAGCCGTAGAAATAAAAACTGGCCGCCAGCAAAAGCATATTCTGAAACTTATAATTTTTATTAAATACGCACCAGTATAAAATAAAAATGATAGACAGAAAAATGAGAAAGGCAATAGAATTAAAGAGCATAGGGGTTTCTTTAATGTAATAAATTAAAAAATTACTTTATAAAAACGCCAATATACTTTCCTTCATATTCTACAACGGTTGTTTCTATATTATTTTTTTCGCAGAAATCCTGGTAAGCAGAATTGTCACCAATGTCATCACTGATGAAAACGCCTCCTTTTTTCAGGTGTTTGTAAAGCTCATCGTATGCCCACATTCTTCCGTTATAGCTTTTATCCGAGTCATAATGAAGGACATCAAAAACAGGATTTTCAGCAAATATCTTCGGAAGTGATTCTTTATCTGCAAAACGAAACAGTTTCCAGCCTTTTTTAAGGTTTTCAGGTACTACATAACCTACATACTGATCTCCGTCCTGTGCCAGATAAGGCATATCTGAGCTGTAGAGCGTACCGTTTCTTTTGTTCAGGGAAAGAAGTGAGGCCAGGGAAGACCATCCATAAGCCACGCCTGTTTCTACTACATGCTGTGCATTGGTAAATTCACAGGCATAATAAATCAGCTCCAAAGCTCCGGGACCTCCCATTTTTACGGGACAAGCTTTTTCCCGCTGTTCTGCAGCTCTTAGAACATCAGCATAATCAGTACGGAAAGCATCTATTTCAAGTCCGAAAAGTTTGGATACAGCCTCCTTTTGGGAAATTGCTTTTCCTGCAGCCCAGGAATTCGTTTTCTCCTTTCCTTTGAATGCATTGCCTCTGTTTACGGTGTTCTTAATGATTTTCCGGCCTAATTCCGGATAAAGATCGGGTCTTTTCAGATATCCTATAAATGTTTTGAGAACTCTTGTTATTTCACTCACTGTGTTGTCTTTAATACGGCAAAAATAAATATTTTATTTAACTTAGATCACTTTAGACTTTAAATATGTGCTGTTCTAAAGGTTTTTATTAAAATTTAACAGCAATTGCAATTATTTTATTAGAGCAAAACCTTAAAAAAATACTATTTTAAAGTGATTTTGCGCTTTTAAGATTGTGTTGTGATTTTCATATGATTATAATTAAGATATTTGCACTTTAAAACACTCAAATGATATTTTCAATTCTTGTTGCCAATTACAACAACGGAAAGTTTTTTAAAGATTGCTATGACAGTATTATTTCTCAAAAATATGATAACTGGGAAGTGATTATTCTTGACGACTGTTCCACTGACAATTCATTACAACTCATTAATGACCTTATTAAGGGAGACACCAGATTCAAGATTTTTGAAAACGAAGTGAATTCAGGAGTTGGAGTCACTAAAGCTAAACTTATTGAACTGGCCAACGGCGAGATATGCGGCTTTCTGGATCCTGATGACGGGCTATCGCCTGACGCGCTTCTTTCAAGCATTAATGTATTCAGGAAAGATCAGAATGTAGTGCTTACGTACTCTAAATTTGTGAAATGTGATGAGAATCTTAAGCCGGTAACTGTTCCCAAAGTATCTGCACAGGTTCTTAACAATGATCCTTATTTTTTCAACTGTCCGGTAAGTATTGTTCATTTTGTTTCATTCCGAAAAAACATTTATACCCAAACAGAAAAAATAGATACTTCCATGCGGATTGCAGAAGATCAGGACCTGTATCTGAAAATGTATGAAAAAGGAGATGTCCGGTTTATCGATGAAAACAATTATTTTTACAGGGCACATTCCGGCGGAATTTCTCAAAATGAAAATAAGCCAAAGTCTAAAGAATATTTTGCTCAGGTGATCTTCAATGCGATGAAGCGAAGGAATCTGAAAACAATCAATGGAAAAGCGATTCCGGAACGCTATACGGATTCTAAAGAAATTTATAGTTTATTAGAATATCAAAACTCGATCTCTTACAGACTGAAAAAGAAATTAAAGATATTTGTACAACAATTTTTTACCCGAGAATGAATAACAGAAAAATAAAAGTCCTTTTCAGACACCGTTCTATGGAAATGGGTGGTGTGGAAAAAGTGATTCTCAGCATTCTTCATAATCTTAATCCGGAAAAATTTGATATTACCGTATGTTTGAATCTGAACCAGGGCGAGCTCAGAAATGAATTCCCGGAACATGTTAAAAAAATATACCTCACGGACGGAAAGGAAGACTTCTCTACCAATCCTCTGATTCATAAATTGCAGCTGGTCCGCAGAAGGCTTAAACTTTCCCGCGCCCTGAAAGACCATACATTGTCCGACCGTATTTTAGGCAATAAAAAATTCGATATTGAAATTGCTCCTACCTATTCAGCATTTTCATCCGTGATCAATTCCAGCAATACAGCTTCAAAAAAAATAGGCTGGTTTCATTCTGAGATTAATGTACCTACTTTGCAGCCTTTAGTCCCTGATATCCTTACGAATTTCCCTCAGTTTGACCACATGATCTACTGCTCCCAAAAGATTAAGGATCTCATGCACAAATACTATCCGGAATTACAATATCCTGAAGAGAGTGTAGTGATTAATGCCATTCCTATTGAGGAGATTAAAAAGAAGGCCGAAGAAAAGATTGAAGCTCTTCCTGAAGGACCTGTTTTTGTTTCTGTAGGACGACTTCATAACAGGAAAGGCTATCACAAGCTTATTGATGCCCACAAAAGATTGATTGATGAAGGTTTTCATCACAGTATTATTGTTATTGGAAACGGTGAAGAAATGAAAAACCTTACGGAACAGATCCGTATGAATAATGTGCAGGACACTTTTATTTTAAACGGTAATAAGATGAATCCTTATCCTTATGTCAAGAATGCAGATTATTTCATTCTTCCGTCAGAATCTGAAGCCTGGCCGTTGGTAATTGCTGAAGCATTGATTCTTCAGAAACCGATTATTGCAACAGATACAGGAGATGTAGGCGTGATGATTAAAGACAGGGAAACCGGTTACCTCATCAATTATGATACTGATGAAATGTATACTGCTATGAAAACTTTCCTCACGGACCCCGAGTTAATTTCAAGGATCAGAAAAAACCTGGAAACCATAGAGGATCAGTTTGACAATCAGAAAATTTTCGATGCTGTAGAAGGAATTCTTGAGGATCTTTACCAGAAAAATTAGTGGGCAGAATAACCTCCGTCTACGACTAAATTGGATCCAGTGATCCATTTTGAAGCATCTGAAAGCAGGAAAATACAGGCATTGGCCACATCTTCCGGCTGCCCGATTCCAAGCGGATGCTTTTTAAGGATCTCTTCGGCAGCGGCTTCACCAATGTTTTCAAACATTTTTTCCAGTATTGGGGTATTCACCATTGCCGGGCTGATACTATTCACCCTTACGCCGCTTCTGGAAAGTTCCATGGCCAGAGAACGAGCGCCTGAAATCACAGCTCCTTTACTTGCTGAATAAGCAGCTTTTCCTATTTCACCCACCATTCCTGCTACTGAGGAGATGAAGACAAAACTGGATGTTTCGTTTTTGTATTTTTTCAGGGATAAAATTTTAGCAATTTCAAAACCTGAAATGACATTGACTGCAAAAATATCAGTGTAAAGCTGGGGTGTATGCTTTTTAAGCGGAAGTGTTTTTTCTATCCCTGCACAATGGATAAACCCTGAGATTTTCCCCAGAACGGACATTTTTTCAGCAATCAATTCTTCCAGATTTTCAGCATTGGTAATATCAGCGATGATTATTTCAGCTTTGGAACCGGGAGCAAGCAGAGATACTGTCTTTTGCAGTTCCTCCTCATTTCTTGCTACAAGAATAAGATCTGCCCCACTTCTGCTGCATTCTACAGAACAGCTTCTCCCGATACCGGAAGAAGCGCCTGTAATAAGAATTGTTTTATCTTTTAAAGAAAACGGATTCATTAATCTTCGAAGTTTTCTTTGCCTATCACATTCATAAGATCAGAAACAGTTTCTACATCTTTAAAATGCTTTGTATCGATCTTTTTATCGAAATTCTCATCTACAAATGCAATCACAGAAAGCAGACTTATGGAGTCATAACTTTCTAATGCCTTCAAATTTGTATCAAGCGTCAGCGTTTGGTCTTCTTCTAATTCTTCCTGTAATTTCTCTAAAAAAACGGATGTCTTCATATTTTTTTTATTTATGTTTTATATTACTATTTTAAATTTCCAGTACAGTTGCGCCCCAGGAATATCCTACTCCAAAACCGGCTATCAATACACGGTCTCCTTCTTTCAGCGTCCCTTTGTCCAGCATATTTTTCAGGGCGATTGGAATGGTTGCTGAAACCGTATTTCCAGTATTTTCCATGTCAATATAGAACTTTTCTGCCGGAATTTTGGTCTTTTTTCTTAAATAATTCAGCATAAAAGAATTGGCCTGGTGAAAAACAAAGTGGTCAATATCATCCATGGTCAAACGGTTTGTCTCCAAGGTTTCTCTTACCAGTCCCGGGATATTTTCTATGGTAAAATTAAAAATTTCAGGACCGTTCATATATAGATTCTCTGGATCAAATTCATTTTCAGGATTAAGCTCAAAATTAGTTTTGAAAGCGCCTTTTTTCACAATAAGGTTTTCAGCACCGCTTCCGTCTGTTCCCAGGCAAAACTGATAATCCTTGGCATTTTCATCTTTTTCTACGATAACTGATGCCGATGCATCTCCAAAAATACTTCTGTTGGCTTTATCTTTGGGGTTGATATGTTTTGTATAAGTTTCGGAAGTGATCAATAAAATACTTTTTGCAATACCTGCTGTTATTAATCCTTTAGCAAAAGCCAGTCCATAAACAAATCCTGAACATCCCAAATTAAAATCTATTGCTCCTATATTTCTTCTCAGACCCAATCTGTCCTGAAGGATACAGGCTGTAGTGGGAAGGAAATAATCGGGGCTTTGGGTACAGAAGAGGACAAAGTCTACTTTATTCCTGTCATAAGTCTCAAAAATTTTTTCTGAAGATTTTACGGCAAGCTCCAGTACAGTCTCGCTGTCTGAAGAAATATGACGCTGTCTGATGCCTATTTTTTCATGGATTCTCTCGGAGCTCCACTCAGGAAATTCTTTCTCAAGATCCTCATTTGTAAGAATCTGTTCGGGCAAATAATATTCTATTTTGGAAACTTTTATCATATAAATTCTTTTTCTTTGCAAAAGTAAAAAACAAATTTACAACAATGATTTTTATATACAGAATCGTTTTGAAATTACATTCCCTTTATCATGCTTTTCTTAACAGGGCTAGCCTTGAGGCTGCAAAAAACCGGGGCATGAAGGTTGGGAAAAACTTCAATATGCCGGATAAAATCTATTTTGGAACGGAACCTTACCTGATAGAAATAGGTGACGATGTCAATATTGCCGCAGGAGTAAGATTTGTGAACCACGGCGGCACCACTACCCTTCTGAGAAAGCTTCCGGGCTATGAAAATGCAAGGATTTTTGGAAGAATAAAGATCGGGAACAATTCTACCATCGGAATCAACTGTGTGATCACTCATGAAGTACAGATCGGAAACAACTGTATTCTGGGTGCGAATTCCGTTTTGTCACAATCTATGCCGGACAATACAGTATTCATAGGGAATCCCGCACAGTTTCTCTGCACGATAGAAGATTATGGAGACATTGTTTTAAAAAGCAGCCCGGACTATCCCCGGGAACTGGAAAAAGACAGAAAAAAACTGGATGAATATATTAAGGCCAACCTCCCTTATAAATTCAAAAAAGCCAGAAGAATAAGATAACACAAGCTGAAAAATTTATTAGCGTTACTAACTAACATTCTATGCCCCAAAAGAAAAAAATCCTCATAAGAATTGGTTCCCTCCGTCACGGAGGTGCAGAAAAAGTTCTGATCAACTTTCTCAAAAACCTTCCTGAAGATAAATATGAAGTTGATTTACTGATTAACCTGTATACCGGAATGTACATTAAAGAGGTGCCGTCATGGGTGAATCTTCATTATTTGCTGAAAGGTGAGATGATCACCACAAACAGGCCTCATGAAATTCCTGTAAAGGCATTCAGGGTGCTGTACCAAAAGATGTTTCTCTGGTTTCCATTTCTTCTCTATAAATTCATTTTAAAAGATAAAAAATACGACGTTGAAATAGGAGCTATCCACGGGATGTACCGGGAACTGCTTTCCAGCCCGCAAAAGAATTCAAAAAAAATAATATGGATCCAAAATGACATTTTTAATCTTAAAGAATATACTCCGGATGTCATCAGGCAACTTTTCAGGTTCGACAGAATACTGGTAATTTCCAATAAGCTGAAGGAGGAAATGCAAAAGCTTGCTCAAAATGACAGGGAGAAACAAGCCGTTGTTAAAATTTTCAACCCTATCGACAAAGAGGACACTTTAAAAAAGGCAAATACAGTCATTAACGATTATCCTTTTACCCAGGACCTTCCTACCTTTATTACCATTGGAACGGTATATCCGCAGAAAGGCTACGACAGGCTGATGGATGTTCATAAGAAACTGATGGATGAAGGATTAAAACATCAGATCATCATCATTGGTGATGGTTTTGATTTTGAAAATATCCACTCAAAACTTAATCAGCTGGGACTTCAGGAAACGGTAAAAATGCTGGGCTTCAGGAGCAACCCGTATCCTTATCTGAAAAAGGCTGATTTTTATGTAATGTCTTCCAGGCATGAAGGTTTTCCTACCATTATTGCAGAAGCATTGATTTTGAATAAACCTGTTGTATCTACAGATGTTTCAGGAATAAAAGATCTTCTCCAGGAAGGAAAATTAGGATTTATTACACCTAATTCGGAGGACGGAATCTATGAAGGAATGAAGAAGTTTCTTACAAATAAAGAACTTGCAGGACATTATGAGAAAGAGATCGCATCAGCAGATCTGCCTTTTGTACTTGAGAAATCCGTAGCACAGCTTCAGGAAATCATTGATGGATTATAAATAAATTTTAAAATGGGTTATACAGTTATACAAAAAGATTTTTATAGAGAAAGCGGAAAATGGCTTTCCACATTTGGGATCTGGAAAAAGTGTATCAATCCTAATCTGCATTTTATTTATGTTTTCAGAAAAGCTCAGCAGCATCTGAAAACGCCGCTTGTAAGCATATTCTGGAGGATTGTTCTCAGACATTACCAGATCAAGTATGGCTATCAGATCTATCCCGAGACTGAAATTGGGGAAGGTTTTTATTTGGGACACTGGGGAAGCCTGGTTATTAATCCTAAAGCTAAAATCGGGAAAAACTGTAATATGGCCCAGGGAGTAACCATCGGGCAGCAAAACCGTGGTAAGCTTCAGGGGTTTCCTATCATCGGTGATGAAGTCTGGATTGGAGCCAACGCTGTCATCGTAGGCGGAATTACTGTTGGCAACAATGTTTTAATTGCTCCAAATTCTTATGTGAATTTTGATGTTCCCTCCAATTCTGTTGTTGTAGGAAATCCCGGAACAATTTACTCAACAGAAAGTGCTACAGAAGCTTATATTAATAACAAAGTATAAAAGACAACTCATAGACTTATATCTATATTATGCTAACTGATCTTTCATCTTTAATATCCGGTGTCTATTTAGTAAGAATAAACAACTCTGATACAATAGTTAAGATTATTAAGAATAAATATCCTTGTAAAATTTGAACCGTCTCAGTTTTGAGGTGGTTTTTTTGTAGAATTAAGAATATTTTAATCTTCCGTTCTCATTTTATCATTTATAGTTTGTAATTTTATATTGAATTTTTAAGTTTGAATTGTAAACATTTTGATCAGATTCATCCAGAAACAATAGCTATCATTGACTTTAAACATGATTTTAAGCATATTTTAATATTAAATATTGTTAAAAGTGATTGCATTTTCCGCAAAAATTATATTTTTGCATAGTTATTGATTTAATCTATTGAATTTGAAAATAATTTAAACGAAATAAATAATTATAAAAACCTTTTTAATTTTAAATTATGTCACAATCGTACGAAGTTATTTTCGAAAACAACAGAAAATGGGTAGAATCTAAAATTTCGCAAGATCCAGATTTCTTCAGCGAGCTTGCTAAAACTCAGCATCCTGATTATCTATATATCGGATGCTCAGACAGTAGAGCTACAGCAGAAGAACTGATGGGGGCAAAACCTGGAGAGGTTTTTGTTCACAGAAACATCGCTAATGTAGTCAACACTTTAGACATGAGTTCAACGGCAGTTATTCAATATGCAGTTGAACATCTTAAAGTAAAACATATTATTGTTTGCGGGCATTATAACTGCGGAGGTGTAAAAGCAGCGATGACTCCTCAGGACCTGGGACTGTTGAATCCGTGGCTGAGAAACATCCGTGATGTTTACAGATTGCACCAGGCCGAGTTAGATTCTATTGAAGATGAAGGAAAGCGCTATGACAAGCTTGTAGAACTTAATGTTCAGGAGCAGTGCATCAACGTGATCAAAATGGCCTGTGTACAGGAAAGATATATTTTGGAAGAGTTTCCTATTGTACACGGCTGGGTATTTGACCTTAGAACAGGTAAGATTATTGATTTGGAGATCGATTTCGAGAAAATCCTAAAAGACATCCAAAAAATCTACAACCTTACAAGTTCTGATTGGGTAATGAGCAGAAAAACGACGTAGTTTTTCTAAAAATGAATGTAAGATGAAATTCTGGAGTATTATTGTATTAACCTTCTTTCTCAATTTCACAGCACTGCCAGGCATTGCTGCAATTGCCAATTGGGATATCGCAAGGACTAATGTAATAATCAATGAAGAAGAACCGCATTCTCACCCATCCTCTTTTATTGTTTACGAAAAAACACTTCCGAAAACTTTGGACGTATTCGATTACGTTAAATTTTCAGAACCTGATCTTCAGGGTGTTTCTTTTATACTGATAGATGATTCCTTTCATCTGTCTCCTTTACTCACCATATTTTCTCCGCCTCCGGAAGCTTAACTTTAAGTACAGCCAGATTTTTTAATCGTATTCATATCAAATTGGATATCGGGTACGTGTGCTTTAAAATTAAATTTCCAATCTTTTATAGTTGATTATCTACGTATAGATCAATCGGTTATAGTATTTTTCAAAAACATCATGAAAAAAACATCATTTATAGGAGGAATCAAGGAGAATTTCCCTTCAGGACTCGTTGTATTCTTAGTAGCGCTTCCATTATGTCTCGGAATCGCTTTAGCATCAGGGGCACCGCCTTTGTCAGGAATAATCTCCGGTATAGTAGGAGGATTAGTAGTAGGATTTCTAAGTAACTCAAACATATCAGTATCAGGTCCGGCAGCCGGGCTTACAGCCATTGTTTTAACGGCTATTACAGACCTGGGGGCTTTCGAGCTTTTCCTTTGTGCCGGAATTATTGCCGGTTTTATCCAGTTAGTTTTAGGATTTATCAAAGCAGGAAGTATATCCAATTATTTTCCGAACAATGTCATCGAGGGAATGCTTGCTGCCATCGGTATCATTATTATTTTAAAACAAATCCCTCATGCCATGGGATTCGATAATGATTATGAAGGGCACGAATCTATTTTTGACAATGGACTTAACTTCGGATATTTCACAGAATTATTCGGAGCCGTACATACCGGTGCCATTTTAGTAACGCTGGTTTCTGTAGGCATTCTTATTCTCTGGGATAAAATTCCTGCTTTAAAAAGAATGAAAATGCTTCCCGGAGCATTGGTAGCAGTAGTGGCAGGAATACTTCTTAACGAATTATTCAAACTGTCCGGAAGCTCATTGGCGATTGGTACGCAACACCTGGTTTCACTACCCGTTCCAAAATCATTGGATGATTTCAAAAATCTTGTTACGATGCCTGATTTTAATGGATTCACCAATCCTAAGGTATGGATAGTAGGGGCAACCATTGCCATTGTAGCTTCTATTGAAACACTGCTTTGTATTGAAGCTTCAGACAGATTAGATAAGCAGAGAAGAATTACCGATACGAACCTTGAACTTAAAGCGCAGGGAATCGGGAATCTGATCAGTTCATTTATCGGAGGTCTGCCAATGACTTCCGTAGTGGTAAGAAGCTCTGCCAATGCTAATGCAGGAGCTACTTCAAAGTCATCTGCAATGATCCACGGTATATTACTATTGGTCTGTGTACTTAGCATTCCTTTTATCTTAAACCTTATACCGCTGGCAACGCTTGCCGCTGTACTGATCCTGGTTGGATATAAACTGGCTAAGCCTGTAACCTTCAAACATTTCTGGCATTTGGGTAAATTCCAGTTTATACCATTCGTAGCGACCGTAGTGGCTGTAGTGGCGACCGACCTTCTGAAAGGGGTTGGTATTGGTCTGGCTATTTCCGTATTCTATATCCTTCAGGGAAATATGAAGCGTGCTTATTATCTGAGCAGAGAAAAGCTGGATGATGCAGATGGTATCAACATTAAGCTTGCTGAAGAAGTTTCTTTCTTAAATAAGGCTGCCATCAAAAAGACACTAAAAAACATTAAGCCCAACTCTACTGTGACCATTGATGCAAGAGGAACGTCATATATCGCTACAGACGTACTGGAAATGATCCAGGATTTTGCTAATATCAGGGCAAAAGAAGAAGACATTAATGTGGAACTTTTAGGTTTCAAAACTTCATACAAAGATTACGAAAGAGATGAAGATTCTCACATCCTCATCACCCACAGAAGAGCTATGTAAGCTCATTACAATAATTTTAATTTTAAAAAGAATAAATATCATATGAAAGCACATACATACGAAACTCAATCTACAATTACGCCTGAAAAAGCATTAGATTTTTTAAAAGACGGAAACCAAAGATTCGTAAATAATCTAAAGGCAAACAGAGATCTTTTAGAACAAGTAAATGCAACCCGCGAAGGGCAGTGGCCTTTTGCCGTAGTATTGAGCTGTATAGACAGCCGTACCTCTGCAGAACTTATCTTTGACCAGGGGTTAGGAGACGTTTTCAGTATCAGAATTGCCGGTAATTTCATCAATCAGGATATCCTAGGGTCAATGGAATTTGGCTGTAACGTGGCCGGCTCCAAGCTTGTAGTCGTTTTAGGACACACCAAATGCGGTGCATTAAAAGGAGGCTTAGATGCAGCGCAGATTCAAGGAATGGGAATGGATAATCTAAACCATCTGATTAATCACTTTGACCCAATTATCAATGAAATCATTGAAGAAGGCGAAGAACGTTCATCAAAAAACGGGTCGCTTTTGGAAAGACTGAACCAGCAAAACGTAAAAAACGCAATCGAAGATATCCGTAGCCAAAGCTCTACCCTTAAAAAGCTTGAAGACGAAGGTAAGATCAAAATAGTTGGAGCCAACTATGACGTTGAAACAGGAGTTGTAACCTGGCTTTAACAAAAATCATGTAATAGTTAGATTGGAAATTGATTTTTTAAAGTATAACAGAAGACCATCGGAAAATCCGATGGTCTTTATTTTTATTTATCCGTTTATGATGATGGGAACCGCTTCTATTACTGATTTTACTTCCCGTTAAATGCTGACATGGTATTATTGATCCCTGCAAAAACAAAGGATAAGCTGGCTTTAGAAAACATTTCAATTCTTTCGGCAAGCTTACCGGATTCTTCTTCGTTCCATGTTCCTAAAACATAGTCTACCTGACGCCCTTCAGAAAAGTCCGCAGAAATCCCGAAACGCAGTCTTGCATAATTTTGGGTCTGAAGCTTTTCATTGATACTTTTTAACCCGTTGTGGCCAGCGTCAGAACCTTTCATTTTCATTCTTAAAGTTCCGAACGGAAGCGCTAGATCATCTGTCACGATAAGTACATTCTCCAAAGGGATGTTTTCTTTCTGCATCCAGAATTTCACAGCATTTCCGGAGAGGTTCATATAAGTATCCGGTTTTAGAATGAACACTTTTCTTCCTTTATGTTTCCCTTCTGCCATCCATCCAAAATTGGTGGTATTAAATGAAACCTCAAGCGTTTCTGCTATTTTTTCTGCAACTTTGAATCCTATATTGTGACGGGTATTTTCATATTCAGGACCTTTATTTCCAAGGCCGACTATTAAGTATTTCATTGAGAAATTTTTTGCAAAATTAAGGGATAAAAAATAAAAAAGCCCAATCTTGAAAGATCGGGCCTGTATATTTTAAATATTATTTTTTAGAAAGGCTTATAAATGTAGTTTACACCATACCCTTTTGTCATATACGTCTGTGGATCATAGTTGTAATTTGTAGTTCTTATGATCGGAGTAGGAATAGGAGGAAGAAGATCGGTTACCGACATTTTCTTAGGATTGTTTGGAGATAGAATATGACTTTCCTGATCCTTAAATTCAGTTGACATCAATCTCGAAATCTTATACGCTGATGGAAGCAATGTAAATGGACTGATCACGGTATCATAATCATAGAAATCAAATGCATATTTGCTGGTAGGTCTTCCGAATACAGGTGCGTTCATAGTTCCTGTCATAGGTCCGTAATGTTTTACCACTTTGGATACATTATCACCTAAGTAAGAATATGCTGTTTTAGTATAACTGATAGGCATTAACGGCTGTCCCGGAACATCTGGTCCGTTTTTCATGATAATAGTATCAATCTTTGCAGTAGAAGCATTGTATATTAAATCATAAAGAGATTTTGTCTTTGCTAAAAGAGTCTGCGGTCCTGGTGTAGTTGCCGGAGGCACCGGTGCTGGTCTTCTGAAGACCGAACGGCTTTCAGAAACTTTATCCAGTCTGTCATTGGGTCCATAGGTAAATAACTGGGTATAAGAAACACTGTCTTTATCCAGCTTTCCATTACCATCAAGATCTAAAAATCCATTAAAGGTAATCTGGCTTATTTTGTCACCACTATAGGCAATATCTGTAATTGAAGCACTATCTGTGATTACTTTCGTTACCAAAAGCCCACTGTAATGATATTCTGCTAATGTATCTTTGTCTGTGATTTCTCTGTATAATGCTCTTGGGCCGTTTAAGCCTCCCGTATTGTTCAGATCCAATAACGGATCTCCATTTTCATCCAGCATATCTTTACATGAGTGTACTGATGAGAATCCTGCGAGTAATAAAATAAAGTAGAAAAGCTGTTTCATTTCCAGGTAATTGTTTATTTTTTGACAAATATAACTTTTTTTTATACAAAAGTTAGGTTTTTATTTATATTCCAGTAAAACTGATAATCAAATAAGACTATAAAGTTCTGTATACATATTTAAGGGTCTGATCCTTATCTGACACCGGATAATTGTAACCATCATACTGATAAGTCATAGGTGTATTCACACCCGGTGCAGGAGAAGGAGGCATCACATACACAGAGGTTGGGTTGTTCGGAGAGATCCTGTAAAAAGTTTCAGGACGGATGAGACTCCATGCGGTAAAGAATGATTTAGGAAGCGTAGAGAACGGACTTACTTTGGAGTCATAGTTCTGGAAGCTGTATACCGTAAGCTTCGCAGTAGCCATATTGGGAGCTCCCGTGCTTGTAAGCACTCCCTTGGCACATTCTGCCTTAAAGATATTGTCTCCGTTGTAAGTAAAAGTACTTTCCACGAAAACACTGTAAGCTGTATTTCCGGCTACTTTTCTTTTTTCAAGGATCTTGGCAAGCTTTTTTCCGGAAGCATCATAAGTAAATGTATAATCACTCACAAAAGAATCCAGCGCTGTAGCAGCTGTAGCGATACATGTAGCACTGTAAACATTTCCTTTGCTGTCTTCACTTACGCTAAAATCATAAGCCACACTGCCAGTAATACTTCCCAGGAATTTTATTTTAGCAATTTTATTATTAACATAGGTAGCGGTACCGGTATAGTAATTATTGGTCACTCCATCTCTCAGCATACCTTTATTAAAAAGGCTTCCATTGAAAGAATATTCTTCCTGAACATTATTGTTTAAAGTGATCTTTTCCAGGACTCTGGCTGGCGGAGGTGTATTTCCATTATTTCCGCCATTATTGGCACTCGGTTCAAAGTCATCCGAAGAAGAGTTGTTACATGAGATCATAAGACCAAACAAAACTCCTGCACAGATTTTAAAAAGATAGTTTTTTCCCATGAAAAAATATTTTAGTGAGTTCACAAATATAACTCATTTTTTTTATGAAAACATCTGTTTTCACAACAAATCGATAGCAATACACATTTTTTCATCAAAAAAACCTAAAAACACAAGGCTTTTAGGTTTATATTTATACAATCTGTTATGAAATTTAATAAGGCTGCAGTACAGATGTTGTTAAAACCGACTGAGACATCTCATTATTCAGATAAGTTGTATTAACAGCTGTTCCGATTCCTAGAGTTCCTGAATTCAGGTTTCTTTTGGTACAGGCTATTTTTACAACGTAATTATTTTTTGGGGTTAGATTGGCAAGTGTCGCATTCAGATTAAAGATTTTATAACTTCCGTCCGAACCTATTAAAACGTCTGTGCGAACTGCCCTGAGAAGATTATCTACAAAAACACCACAGGCAAAACCGGCAGAAGCATTACCATTTCCCGTTTTCTGAGCAGTGGTCTGGAAGGTAAAAGCTACTTTATTTACAGCATTGGTAATAGAAAAAGTATCAGTAGTCCCCGGTAGAACCGTCCATGTACTATTAATTGTTGTCCCTTCCGTATATGGGCTTGTAGATCCGTTAGTTGAAGAAAATACAGCACCCGTCTTATCTGCTACCGTATTTAATGAAAACACAGACATACTTCCTTGGCCATCAGCAATTTTTACACTTTTCCAGTCATTTACATTCAGTTCTGAATTATTATGAAAAATAGTTCCCGCTGATCCTGCAGATCCTTTCAAAAGATTGGTTCCTCCAGTTCTAAGCTCTTTCCTTACATTAATATCCCCGTTTACATCCAGCATATTAACAGGATTGGGAGTATTGATACCCACCTGCGCATTTGCCAATACCGCAAACACTAAAGATTTTATAATAATAATTTTTTTCATGCCTAGATTAGTTTATAATTGGGTTAAATATCTGAGGAATCTCATATACGTCAACCTTCAGGGAAGACTGAGCAATAAAGTCATTAATGTTTGAGTCTGCATTTATTCCTATAGTCAGTGTCACACTGCTTGCCGTATTGTAAGACGCAATTCTTGAACAGGCAACGCTTACATTATGCTGTCCCTTAGTAAGATTGGATACAACCCCGATCTGGTTGTGGGTAATGAAAGTACTGCTTGCACTACTTGCTTTTAGATTTCTCTGTCTAAGATTCACCAGCTTGTCATCCACAAAAATACCACATGCATAGTCTATTGAAATATCAGGTGTTCCGTTGGCAGGAAGATTGGCCTGTACCACCGTTTCAAACTGAAAATAAGTTTTGCTGTCTGTACTGAACACACTGATAGGCTGTGACAAACCTGCAATTTTCTTAAATCCTGGCAGACTGGCAATATCCGTTCCTTTAGCAAAAGCTGTATTCTTAGCCGTTATAGTGGACTGCTCATTACTGGCAAATCTCACTCCGGTTCTATCAGAAAAAGAGTTATTGAATATTAAATAGAATTTATTCGGTTCATATTCCGGAATACGCAGCGACTTCCAGATCGGAGGATAGCCTTCACCCTGCGAAACCAGAAGCTGGTCATTATTTCCCTGGGAAAGACTGTTGTCTGTAACATTCAAAACAACGATCTTATTTCTTAAATTGATATCACCATTGACATCCAGTTTTGCTTTTGGAGAATCCGTATTGATTCCCACCTGGGCAGAAAGAGACAGTCCTGTTACAAAAAACAGGATTGATATAATATTTTTCATCAATTAATTGCTTTTATAAGTTACGTATTCAATAACATCTATTTTCATAATAGATTCTAGAGTAAATGCATTGGAAACAGTATTTGTATTGGATACATTTCGCCCTATTGCAAACTCTGAGTTCAGATTGGATGTATTGATCTTTCGGCAAGCCACTTCAAGTGTCTGTGCACCTATAGGAACATTCTGCTCCGTATAATTAAGGGTAAAAATATAATCCTGGATTCCTGCCTTTTCTGTGTTGTTATTGGAAACCACTTTGTCAGGACGCACTGCTACCAGTTTTCCATTCCTGAAAACACCACAGGTAAAAGTAATCGACTGAGAGGTACCTGCACTTGGAGCCTTCATCTCAATACCTGTCTGAAACTGGTAAGTCAATCTGTTTTTTCCGTTTTTAATGATGAAATCATTTTTAAGACCTTCAATTTTGAGCCACTTTCCTTTTGAAGTATCGGTAATATCATCTCCGACATTGTTCTTATAGATATTATCTGCTGCAATACCACTGGAAAGCTCTATAATACCTGCCTGATCTGATGACAAATACGAATTGATCAGTTTATACTGACCTTCTTCCATAAAGGATACATTTAAAGATTTCCAGATGGGAGGCAAACCTTCGCCCTGAGAAACCAAAACCTGGCCGTTCAGTCCGGCATCTCCAATCTGGGCAGATGTACCGCCTACTCTAAGTTCTTTTCTTAAGGTGGTCTTCCCGTTGACATCGAGAGTAGATTTAGGAGAAGTAGTTCCAATTCCCACCTGAGCGTTGACAGAAAGTGATACCATCACAGCTGTGCAACATAAAATATTTTTTTTCATAATAAGGGTTGCAAAGGTAATGATTTCATTCAAAAAAAATCCCTTAACCACCTTTAAACCCGTAGTAATAAAACGATTATGTTGTAGAATTAATCGTACGAAAAAGTAGAATTATTACTACATTTTATTATTTTTTTTATTGACTTTCGAGATCAAAATCGCTAAAACCTCCTAAGAGAAGCCCATACCGGAACATTTTTTCTCATTACATCGTGATTTTCAAGAGCTTTACGTTCGGTAGATTATTCTTATTTAAAAATAAAAACATGATATTAATCAATAAAAAAAGATCTGAAAAGCATGTTTTCAGATCTTCTATTACACTTTTAAAGAAAAAAATACCGGGTATTTTTTATCTGTGTCCAATAATCGTTTTCAGCAATATATTAACCTCATCTACATTTTTTACTTTCTCCTTTCTCATCATGAGCTGATTTCCTTCCTTCCCAATTTTCTCTTTCAGCTGAGCTTCAGCAGGATTTTGAGTTAAGTAACTGATAATATGCCTGAAACCATCTGTCTGATAAAACTTATCCTGTGGATTTCCAGGAAAATACCCTAAAAATATCCCATTCTTCATGACAATCTTTTCAAATCCTATTTCTGAAGCGAGCCATTTCAACGCAACGCTCTTCAACAAATTGACGGCTTCCTTTGGTAAGGCACCAAAACGGTCGATTAATTCCAGCTCAAACTGATGAAGATCTTTTTTCATTATCAATCTCCGCAATTTTCTGATACAGCAGCAACCTTTCTTCCGTGCTCGAAATATAGAAATCCGGAAGCATCAGCTCAAGATCCGTATCAATATTCACATCTTTCACAGATTTAAAAAGCTTCTGCCTGTCTTCTTCATTATCAAATAAATTCTCAAAGTCAGCATCATCTTTTAATTCTTCCAAAGCTTCCTGCATTAGTTTCTGATAGGTTTCAAACCCCATTTCATTGATAAATCCGCTCTGCTCACCACCCAGAAGATCTCCAGCACCACGGATCTCCAGATCTTTCATTGCAATCTGGAAACCGCTTCCAAGATCAGAGAACTGTTCAATAGCTTCAAGACGTTTTCTGGCATCGGAGGTCATCATATCATAAGGAGGCGTAATCAGATAACAGAATGCCTTTCTGTTGCTCCGTCCTACCCTTCCTCTCATCTGGTGCAGATCTGCCATCCCGAATTTATGAGCATCATTGATAAAGATCGTATTCGCATTAGGAACATCCACTCCACTTTCTACAATGGTTGTAGAAACAAGAACGTCATATTTACCTTCCATAAAATCCAATACATTCTTCTCCAGCTGCTTTCCTTCCATCTGGCCATGTCCTGTGATCACTCTTGCATCAGGAACCAGTCTTTGGATAAGTCCGGCTATATCTTTTAAGTTTTCTATCCTGTTATTAATAAAATAAACCTGTCCGTCCCGCTGAAGTTCATAAGAAACTGCATCCCTTAGAATCTCTTCACTAAAACCTATCAACTGCGTATCAACCGGCTGCCTGTTGGGCGGTGGAGTTTTGATAACTGAAAGGTCTCTTGCCGCCATCAGTGAAAACTGAAGCGTTCTCGGAATCGGAGTAGCAGTCAGTGTAAGGGTATCTACATTATTTTTCAGAGTTTTCAGTTTATCCTTTACGGAAACTCCGAACTTATGTTCCTCATCAATAATCAGCAAGCCAAGATCTTTGAACTTAACAGAGTTGCCTACCAACTGATGAGTTCCTATAATAATATCTACTTTCCCGTTTTTAAGCCCGTCTAAAGCTTCAGATTTCTGCTTGGCCGTCCTGAACCTGTTCACATAAGAAACAGTCACCGGAAAATCTTTCAGTCTTTCTTTAAAACTTCTGTAATGCTGAAAAGCCAGAATGGTGGTAGGAACCAGCACAGCAACCTGCTTACCATCCGTTGCCGCTTTAAATGCAGCACGGATCGCCACTTCTGTTTTCCCGAAACCTACATCTCCACAAACCAGTCTGTCCATCACTGTATCTGCTTCCATATCCTTTTTTACATCAATGGTCGCTTTTTCCTGATCCGGAGTATCTTCATAAATAAAACTGGCTTCAAGCTCATTTTGCAGATAAGAATCCGGGGTGTAGGAAAATCCTTTTGCCGTTTTTCTTTCAGCATATAACCTGATAAGATCAAAAGCGATCTGTTTTACTTTTGCTTTTGTTTTTTGTTTCAGAGACTTCCACGCCGGAGAACCTAATTTACTCAGAACGATCTCCTTTCCATCAGGGCCGTTGTATTTTGAAATTTTATGGAGGGAATGGATACTTACATATAATAAGTCCCCATTTTTATAAGTCAGCTTGAAACATTCCTGGATCTTTCCATTATTGTTTACTTTCACGAGCCCCATAAACTTCCCTATTCCATGATCGATGTGGGCAATATAATCACCTACTTTTAGGGACATCAGATCTTTCAGGGTAAGCTGTTCAGATTTGGCAAAAGTATTTTTCGCTTTATAACGCTGATAACGGTCGAAAATCTGATGATCTGTATAAACCAGGAGCTTGTGTGCGTTATCTACAAATCCTTCATGTAACTCAGACTTGAAGCTTTTAAAAGGAAGTTCATGTTCTAATTCCTCAAATATAGATTCCAGTCTCTCCCGCTGCTTCTCCGTTGAAAAAGAAATCCAGGTATCAAAACCTTCGTTTTGCTTTTCTTCCAGGTCTTCTATTAGCAGTTCAAAGTTTTTATGAAAAGATGGCTGTGGTAGCTGTTCAATTTTTATTTCAGTAATTTCTTTAAGTCCTTCAATTGAAATTCCTGCAAAATCAATGGTTTTGAATTTTTTTAAATCAAACAGAAATTCCTGATCGGAAATGAAAAGTTCCTGTGGGGTTCGGTGAGCTATATCTTTGTTTAAAGTCACATACTTTTCCAGTGATTTTTCATAAAATGTTTTGATCTTCTGCATACCAACCGCTCCATTCCTGGAAACAACAAAACTTTCCACAGGCAAAAGCTGCAAAAGCGAGACTCTGGTTCCCGTTACCGAAAAATTCATATTGGAAACCAGCTGAAAGTCTTTGACTTTGTCTATCGAAAGCTGTGTTTCTATATCAAAAGTTTTGATGCTTTCCACTTCATTCCCAAAGAAGGTGAGGCGGTAAGGTTTTTCATAAGAATAAGAAAACACGTCAACAATTCCTCCTCTTACGGAAAATTCTCCGGGTTCAGAAACGAAGTCCGACTGCTGGAAATTATAATGATTCAATAATTCATCTACAAAATCAAAATTCAGATGATCGCCTACTTTTATATGATGCGAAATCGCCTTAAAGTCTTCCTTCTTCAAAACCTTTTCAGATAAGGCTCCTGCGTAAGCCACAATCACTTTTGGTGATCTTCCGGAAGTAATTTTATTAAGAACTTCTGTTCTGAGTACGAGATTGGCATTCTGCGTTCTCTCTATCTGATAAGGCTCCAGATGGGTTGCCGGGAAATACAGAACTTTGTCTTTTCCAAGCAGGTCTTCCATTTCTGTATTGGCATATAATGCATCTTCTTTGTCATCTACCAGATAAAGAACGGTTTTCTTCCTGGTCAGGAAAAGTTCGGCAACAAAAATAGATACCGACGAACCGGCACTTCCTTTTACGGAAATATGCTGGCTGCTTTCTAACTGAGTGAAAATCTCTTTTCCAAATTCTTTTTGAAGCAAATCGGGAAGAAACTTTTCTTGTATAGGTTTTAGCTGCATAATATAATAGTGGTATAAACGACAAAATCGATTTCGGGAGTGTTCCGAAACCGTTTATATATAACAAAGGTAAGGATATTTTTTTCTTTAAACATGAATGAAGGATTATCTAACATTCATATAAACAGGCTAAAAAACTGATTAATCATAATTTTTGCTAATTTATCTAATTAAAAGTTAAAATAACTACAGCATTCCTGCGTGGCATAGTGTTTGAAAATTATACCTAGTAAACTTAAAGAAATAAAATTATGAAAAAAGCAATCAAAATCTTAGGCCTTTTTATGCTGGTATTTTTTACCGCATTATCTTTCACGTCGTGCAGTGACGATGATGATCCCGTAAACAACGATTTCTTCGCAGGAACCTATAAAGGAAAAATTTCCTATAATGACGGATCTACAAACAACAGCACAGATAACGGAAGTGTATTTGTGACTAAAATCGCCAGCGGAACAAAATATAATTTTGCATTCTCCAATGGTATTCCAGATCTTAACGGAGTAGAATTTCAGCAGCAGGGTGACCACACACTGGTAATGGTAGGTGGAACTGCTACATCTTATATAAGAATTGACAATAACGAATTGAAAATCTTATATTTGAAGGATGGTAAAACCTGGACAGCCAACTGTACCCGATAATCAACTATTCATACTTATATCAGAGCCTGCTTTTATTTACTAAGCAGGCTTTTTTATGTCTAAAGCCTTGCTTTTAAGATTTTTTTAAGCTGTAATAAACTTTAGTTAAGTTTAGAAATTCAACTTTTTCAGCTCGCTTTTTGTATACCTTTACTCAAGAAAAAATAAACAATACCCTCATGAAAAAATTTTTAACAGCAATGTCACTAGCATTAGGACTAGGATTTGCAACTGCCCAACAGACTGCTCCGGCTACCACCGCAGCTCCTCATCCAACTACAAAAATGATAAAGGCTCCTGCAGCTAAAACTGCAAAACCTGCAGCTAAAATGAAGAAGGACGGAACGCCAGACAAAAGGTATAAAGAAAACAAAAACCTAAAAAAAGATGGTACTCCTGACAAAAGGTACAAAGCAAACAAGTAAACTTTAACATATAGTTGTTATTTTCATAATCAAATTTCGAAGAACCGGTGACTCATTCGCCGGTTTTTTATGGTTTTATCCAAAGGAAAATGGTTTCATATTCTATACTTATTTATAAATTTGAACCATGTTAAATTTCTTCAAGAAAAACACAGCACTGGTTTGGGCAAAAAAACATGTCCGAAAAGCCGGGGAATTCAAAAAAAATTCGGAAAAGAATCAGGAAGCTCTTTTGCTGTCTCTTGTAAAGACGGCTCAGAAAACTCTTTTCGGGAGGGAGCATGGTTTTGAAAATATTCATTCTGTAAAAGAATTCCAAGAAAAGGTACCTGTTGCTGATTACGAAGACCTGAAACCTTATATTGAAAGGGTAAAAAAAGGACAGGCTAATATCCTCTGGCCGGAAACACCTGAGTATTTTGCAAAAACTTCAGGAACTACTTCGGGCTCTAAATACATTCCTATTTCTAAAGAGGGAATGCCATATCAGATTGCAGCTGCACAAAGTGCGCTTTTCCATTATATCGCACAGAAAAACAATGCAGATTTTGTGAATGGGAAAATGATATTTCTTCAGGGCAGCCCTGAACTGGAAGAGGTTTTTGGGATAAAAACAGGGAGACTTTCCGGAATTGTCGCCCATCATATTCCGAATTATCTTCAGAAAAACCGTCTTCCAAGCTGGGAAACCAATATGATGGAAGACTGGGAAGCTAAAGTAGACAAGATCGTTGAGGAAACAGAACATGAAAATATGACACTGATCTCCGGCATCCCACCATGGCTGATCATGTATTTTGAAAAGCTGACTGAAAGGCATGGCAAAAAAATCAAATCCCTTTTCCCTAATCTTCAGTTGATCGTGACCGGAGGTGTTAATTATGAACCATACCGTGATAAAATGGAGGATCTTTTGGGCGGAAAGGTTGATATTGTTCAGACATTTCCAGCCTCTGAAGGATTTTTTGCATTTCAGGACGATTATACCAAAGAAGGCCTACTTCTCTTGACCGATCATGGAATTTTCTATGAATTTATTCCTTTAGAAGAATATGGAAAGCCGGAAGCACGAAGATTAACTTTAAAAGATGTGGAGCTTAATAAAGATTATGCGCTGATTCTTACTACAAATTCTGGTTTGTGGGCTTATTCAATTGGAGATGTGGTAAGGTTTATTGATAAAGATCCGTATAGAATCCTGGTAAGCGGAAGAACAAAACATTTTACTTCAGCATTTGGAGAGCACGTAATTGCCTTTGAGGTAGAGGAGGCAATAAAGGCTACATTAGAAAAGTATCCTGCCCAGATCACCGAGTTTCATTTGGCACCACAGGTAAACCCTGCAGAAGGACTTCCGCATCATGAATGGCTGATAGAATTTGAAAAGGAACCTGAAAACCTTGAATTCTTCAGAAATGAATTAGATCTTCAGCTTCAAAACAGAAATACGTATTATAAGGATTTGATCACAGGAAATATTCTGCAGAAGCTCCAGATCACAACACTGAAAAAGAATGCTTTTCACGAGTATGCAAAATCACAGGGCAAACTGGGAGGTCAGAACAAAACGCCAAGACTAGCCAATGACAGAAAAATTGCAGATCTATTAGAAACTTACAAACTTTAAAAGATATTTTTTCAATTCAAAAAACATATATTGGAAAAAAATTATAAATTTGAAAAACTAAAAAATAATAATGAGAGCATCTGTACTTTTAAAATCATCTTTACTAACCTCTTTATTTGTGATCTCTTCATGTGCTACTACAAAATACAGTGAGGATATTTCTAAAAACAATTATTCTAATTTACAAGCTGGAAAATTTTATGTAGTTACCATGAAAGATGGCTCTCCAAAGCAGAAAATGCTGTTCAGAAACGTTGACGGAGACAATCTTATTGGTACCGCAGGTAAAAAGGACAGTACAGAAGTAATTATCCCTAAATCTAATGTTGCAGCGGTAAAAGACAGATCGAAAGCGAGAGTAACAGCAGGCGCCACCGTAATAGGAGCTGCAGGTGTTGCTGCTATCGTGATCAGTTCACTGAGGGCAGACTAAAATAGATTTTATCTTTCAAAACCTATTTGATTTATCATTTAAAAAAACAAGATACAAACAGCCTTAAATGAATATTTAGGGCTATTTTTGTGCATGATTTCCTTTACACCGTTAAAAACATTGCAAAATGTTGAATTCAGGAATCTTCTTACGGGAAGATTTTTTATTGTTTTAGCCTTCAGAATGCTTGCTACTTTATTGGGATGGTGGGTATATCAATTAACAAAAGATCCTTTTTCAATTGGCCTTATCGGACTTTCGGAAGTAATTCCTGCGGTAAGCTGTGCTTTATATGCGGGTCATGTGATTGATATGAATGAAAAAAAGAGGCTGCTTCTGATCTGTAATTACACTTATATTTTTCTGATCGGGCTTCTGCTGATCCCGGCTTTCTTAAATGTAGAACTGCATTTCAGCGGGCACGAGATCACTTACTATATCTATGGTGTCATATTTTTTACAGGCATTGCAAGAGCTTTCATCGGACCTATTGTTCCGTCTATGATTCCTAAAATTGTAAAGAAAGAGAATCTTCCAAATGCGGTAACTCTAAACCAGGCTACATTCCTGATCTCTTCTGTCTGCGGGCATGCTGCAGGTGGGCTTCTTATCGGATTCTTCGGAGTAAAATGGACATTGATCGTCATTATTTCTTTGATATTTATCGCTTCTCTATTCTTCTGGCAACTCAAACAACAGCATTCAGAATACAAAAAAGAGAATGTAAATGTTGTAGAAAGTATGCGTGAGGGGATTTCTTATATTTTCAAGACGAAAGAGATTTTAGGCGCTTTATGCCTTGATATGTTTGCGGTACTTTTCGGAGGTGCTGTTGCGATGATTCCGGTTTTTGCCACCGACATTCTGGATGCAGGAGCGGAAGGTTTCGGGCTTCTGAATGCAGCTTCCGATATCGGTTCCATGTGTATTATTACACTTTTGGCAGTTGTTCCCTTAAGAAAAAATCAAGGAAAAATTCTTCTGGCCGTTGTTGCCGGGTTTGGGTTCTGCATCATTGGTTTTGGATTATCCAAAATGTATTGGCTTTCATTTATGTTCCTTGTGATGAGCGGGATGCTTGATGGAATCTCAGTAGTGATCAGGGGAACCATTGTTCAGCTTAAAACTCCGGATCACATCCGGGGACGTGTACTGAGTGTGAATTCTATTTTTATCATGTCCAGCAATGAAATGGGACAGTTTGAAAGCGGTCTAATGGCAAAACTATTAGGCGTAGTGCGGTCTGTGGTGTTTGGAGGGAGCATGACGGTACTCATTGCACTGCTTGTAGGAAGTACAAATCCCAAGCTGAGAAAAATGAAATATTAAACAACAATATGCTGATTCTATTAAATATATCACAAAATCTTTAAATTAACTTTAATAATTTTTTATATTTGTCTTTTTTAAATCCCCCTTTATGAAAAAAGCATTACTCATTTTTCTAATCTTCTGTTCGCATATATTTTATGCCCAATCAGATTGTATTAGTGCAATATCAATCTGCGGAAACTCAGATATTTCTTATACCCCCTCCGGACCAGGAAATGTACTGGAAGGAATTGGTGCTAATTCTTGTCTGAATGATATAGACAATGAGCACTTTTCTGTATGGTATAGCTTTACAGCAGCGACTTCCGGAACACTAGCATTCGTTATTAATCCCAATATTGACACAGATGATTATGACTTTGCTGTTTACGGTCCAACAACAAATGGCTGTACTTCTTTGAACAATAACAATGTTTTTGTAACTCCTTTGAGATGTAACTACAATGGAACAGGGAGTTCACAGGGAAATACAGGTCTGCTACTTACAATTCCGCCTCCGCCTCCGCCAAATACCAACGGTAGTGCCGGAAACCAGGCTGAATGGAGCCCACATATGGTGGTACAGGCTGGAGAAACTTATTATCTTGTTGTAGACAACTTTAGAAGTTCTCCGGATGGATTCTCACTAACATGGACAGGGACTGCAAGTTTAAGCTCTGCATTCAACGATCCTTCTCTGGCGCCGTTTCCATTTTTAACTCCAGGACTTCCTGCAGCTAACCCGAATGACCCGAATGAAGTAATGATATGTTCATTGGCTACTCCATTCAACTTTAGTTCATTAAGTGCAGCAGTTATTAACGGTAACAGTCCAAATTTCAAGGTAAGCTATCATAAAAATACGAATGATGCTATTACGGGAGGAAATCCTGTAACCTCAGAAGTTGTGAGTCTAACATTACCTTACTATTATAGAATTGTATATCAGGACCCGGTTAATCCGACAAACCCTATGAATGGCTGTTTTATTACAGGAAAATTCAAATTTAAAGATGCAAGCTTTACCTTAACCAATGCTACGCTTACCAGCTGTAGTAATAACAGTTCAGGAACAGCAATGTATGACCTTACCACAGCTAATGTTGGAGCCGGTCCTACCCATGTGCTGCAATATTATCCTACAATGTTCGATCTTAATGCAGGCACTAATGAAATTACAAGCCCTGCTATCTATCAGTTTGTTTCAGCTGAAGGAAAAATATTTGTAAAAGCAACGAATGAATTCGGATGTACTGCCACGGCAGAGATCACTCTGAAATTTCATCCGCTGGTAGCAGTAACTCCTGCTTCTTTAAGATCATGTTCTCTAGAAAACAATCCTTCACTGGGCACTTTCAATCTAAGTAATGCCCCGGTAGTTACGGGTACAGCACCTAAAAAATATTACCCTTCCCTTTCGGATGCTCAAAACGGGACTAACGAGATTTTAAATTTCTTAACCTATACAGCACCGTCAGGAGTGATCTATGTAAAAGTATTTAACGCACAGGGATGTTATTCAATTGCAAAAGTAACGCTTACAGTAATTTTCTCCGGTTTACTCAAATGTACTTCAGGACAAAATTATCTGTATTGAAGATAAAACTACACTGGATGCAGGTCCTGGATTCTCAGGTTACGAATGGAGTACGGGAGCAACCACACAGTCTATCACTAATGTAGGTGTAGGAACTTACTGGGTAAGATTGAAAACCGGTGACTGTATCGCTACACAAAAGGTAAAAGTATATGCTTCTGAGCAGCCAGTTGTTTCTAATATTGACATTACAAACACTACCATCACTGTGAATGTAATTGCAGGAACTCCTGAGTATAAATATTCTCTGGATAATATCAACTGGCAGGATTCTAATGTATTCACCAACATTTCAAGAGGAGATCACAAGGTATATGTAAAAGATGCATACGACTGTGAACCGATCGAAATAACTGTGGTAGTACCAAACCTGATCAACGTTATTACTCCAAACGGAGATGGGATCAATGACGTTATTGATTATTCTGCCTTATCCGGCAAGAACGGTCTTGTCTTAAGTATTTTCGACAGATACGGAACTAAAATCCACCAGGCTGATAAAACAAACGGCTATAAGTGGGACGGAACCGTAGCCGGCAAAAAAATTCCAACAGGAACCTACTGGTATTCTGTAACATGGAATGAAAATGACAAAAAGAACACCCCATTCAAATTCTCAGGATGGGTAATGGTAAAAAACAGAGAGTAATTCATTATAAAATAAAACCGCTCCAGGGAGCGGTTTTTTTAACATAGATGCTGATAACTTTATTTTGCTCAAAATCTTGTTTCACAAAAATCATTTTAAACATGAAAAAAACATTACTTCTTTTAATTTTATTTATAACACAGGTGTTTTACGCACAGTCCGACTGTATTACGGCAATTCCACTCTGCGGGAACTCAGATATCTCTTATACTCCCTCAGGACATGGAAACATTCAAGAAGAACTGTCACAAAGCGGATGTCTGGGCAGAGATGAAAATTACTCAGTATGGTATACTTTTACAATCGCAACATCCGGAACCTTATCATTTACCATTGATCCTAATGTTAATACAGATGATTACGATTTTGCAGTATACGGCCCTGCAACTAATGGTTGTGCATCTCTGAACACCAACAACGTTTTTGTTACACCAATCAGATGTAATTATGCCGGTAGAGTTCCTAATGGTGACACCGGACTTAGCCTGACCATACCGCCACCCGGAGCACCTAATGGTACCGGAACTGCAGGAAACCAGGGAGAATGGAGTCCTTATATGGATGTAATAGCCGGACAAACCTACTATCTTATTGTAGATAACTTCGAGAGCTCTCCAGATGGATTTAAGCTGGTATGGGGTGGTACTGCTACCTTGAGCTCTGCATTCAACGATCCGGTTCTTGCTCCGAATCCTTTTATTCCGCCTGGTATCCCGGGCGCTGCTCCAACCGACCCTACCAAGATCATGGTATGCGGACTTCCTTCGCAGTTTAACTTTAACACTCTTACTGCCGGTATTATTAACGGTAACAACCCTAACTTCCAGGTTACCTACCATGATAATACCAACGATGTAGTGACAGGCGAAGACCCTTTAACGATTGCTACAGTAAATGCAACCACAGACTATTACTACAGAATCCGATATCTGGATCCGGCTAACCCGGACAATGTTATCAACAAATGTTTCATAAGCGGTAAGTTTAAATTTGTAGACGCCAGTATTACCGGTAGAAATGCTACCATTTTTGCCTGTAACAATGATGGCGAAGGAACTGGAAAGTTTGATCTTACCACAGCAGATATATTCACGGGAACAGTTACGAAAAAATATTACCCTACGCTTGCAGATCTGAACGCTGATACGAACGAGATCACAAATCCTACAGCATATATCTCAGGCGAGAAGACAATTTATGCAAAAATAATTTCTGCATTCGGATGTACTGCTACCGTTACGATACAGCTATCATTCCATCCGGTAGTTACTTTAAGAGATGTACTGGTAGAAGAATGTTATATAGAAAATGATATCACCCATGCTATGTTTGACCTTACAAAGGTAAATGTAGGCGGTGTTGCCGGTCAAATATCCAAATTCTATAAAACTCTTACTGATGCCCAGAACGAGACCAATCCTATTTCAGCACCGGCAACGTATCTTGCAGAAAGCTCTGAAGTATATGTAAGAATTACCAGTGCCAATCAGTGTTATGATATCGCCAAGATTACATTAAAAGTGCTTCCTCCGGTAAAATCACTAGTCCTGAAAGACAAAACAATATGTGCGGAGGAAAAAACCACACTGGACGCGGGGCCAGGATTTGACGGATACGAATGGAGCACAGGTGATACCACACAATCTATCAACAATGCAGGAATAGGCATTTATTGGGTAAAACTGAAAACAGGTAAATGTTTCACACTTCAGACAGTAACCGTTTTTGCTTCCAAGCAGCCGGTGATCTCAAGTGTAGAAATCAGCAACAACACAATCACAGTGAATGCGTCAGGTGGAATTCCTCCTTACAAGTACTCAATAGATGGTGTTAACTGGCAGGATTCTAATGTTTTCAGTGGACTTCCAAGAGGAGAAAACAAAATATTCCTGAAAGATTCTTACGACTGTACTCCTATTCAGATCACCGTTACTGTACCCAATCTGATTAATGCGATTACTCCAAATGGAGATAAAATAAATGACGACATTGATTATTCTGCTTTATCTTACAAGAAAAACCTTGTGTTTATTGTCTATGACAGATATGGCAACAAGCTATATGAAGCTAATAAAATCAGAAACTATAAGTGGGACGGAACGGCTTCCGGCAAGAAGCTTCCAACAGGAACTTACTGGTATACGATCTCATGGAACGAAAATGATAAAAACAGTACCGAAACGAAATATTCAGGATGGATACTACTAAAGAATAAAGAATAACCATTTCTTTTTGATCATAACAAAAGACTGTCTTCCGAGGCAGTCTTTTTTATTTTACCAATTTGTCTCGTCCTACCATATCGTTACACATAAAAAAGAAAAATTCATTGACTTTTTTTCTTCAGATAAAATTATTGATTGAATTTTTTTATTTTTGACACCCGAATTTTTTATCAACAATCTTTTATCTTTTGCCCATTACAAACCAGACGGGATTGCTGATAAGTTGTTGGTTACTATTTATAAATTATTTTTCCCAAATAAACTATCTTTGCAGTATGGCGCAGAAAGAAACATTATCATCCCTTACCCATGGAAACTTTGCAAAAGAGCTCTCAATTGCGGATGGGAAAATGCCTCCCAATGCAGTAGATTTTGAAAGACTGGTTATCGGAACTTTTTTGATTGACAAAAAGGGACTTGACCATTCTATTGACCTTCTTACTCCGGAAGTATTTTATGACCCAAGACATCAGGTTATTTTTTCCACGATCCTGAAGCTTTATGAAGGCAACCACCCTGTGGATCTGATGACGATTATCCAGGAGCTGAAAAAAGAGGATAAATTAAATATGGCCGGAGGTGATCATTACATCATCGATCTTACCATGGGAGTAAGTTCATCTGCTCATATTGAATACCATGTACGTGTCATTCTTGAAAAATATATTTTACGAAGCCTGATCAATGTTTCTGCCAACGTGATCGATTCTTCTTACAAAGAATCTACCGATGTATTTGAACTTTTGGATAAAGCGGAACAATCTTTCTTTGAGATCACCAACGGAACCATCAAAAAAGGATTTGACACAGCCAATTCATTGGTAAAGCAGGCTATTGACACTATTAAATCCTTAAAAGACAAAGAAGGACTTTCAGGAGTTCCTTCAGGATTCAGAGATATTGACAAAGAAACCGGAGGCTGGCAGAATTCTGACCTTATCATTATTGCTGCACGTCCCGCAATGGGGAAAACAGCGTTTCTTCTGTCCATGGCAAGAAATATTGCTGTAGGGCATAAGATCCCAATGGTTTTGTTCTCTCTCGAGATGGCATCTGTACAGCTGATCACCAGGATGATTGCTTCCGAAACAAAAATTTCTTCCGAAAAACTGCGAAAAGGAACCCTGGATGATGAAGAATGGCAGAGACTGTTCTCCAATGTATCCGAACTTGAAAATGCACCGCTGTTTATTGATGAAACCCCTTCCCTTTCTATATTTGACTTCCGTGCAAAATGCCGAAGACTGGTGATGCAGCACGGTGTAAGACTGATCATGGTCGACTACCTTCAGCTGATGACTGCAGGAGGCGGAGGAAAAGGAGTTGGAAACCGTGAACAGGAAATCTCCATGATCTCCCGTTCACTGAAAGCTATTGCCAAAGAATTGAATGTTCCGGTAATTGCCCTTTCCCAGCTATCAAGAAGTGTGGAAGCCCGTCCCGGAAAAAGACCTCAGCTTTCTGACCTAAGGGAATCCGGAGCGATTGAGCAGGATGCGGATATTGTATCTTTCATCTTCAGACCGGAATATTATAAAATTGCCGTTTGGGATAATGACGAAGAAGGCCAGGAGACACCAACAGAAAATCAGGCCGAATTAATTATTGCCAAACACAGGAATGGTGCCACCGCTGATGTAAGATTATCCTTCTTAAAACATTTTGCAAAATTCGGTGATATTGAAGCTGCATTAGATGGAGGCTTAGGAGGATATCCTTCCAATTTCGGATCTTCCGAACCGAGTGGTTTTGATAAAATTAAGACTACCATTCAGCCAGGTGCCGCATTTGATCTTCCGGACAGCTCAAAGTTATCAGGGTCTTCCATGAATGATTTTGATGATGATGATGATTTTCCTTTTTAATTTTAAAAGGATAGAAAGGCTTTACTATTTATAATTTTACATACAGCAATCCAACTTGAGAATCGAAATATATACTGACGGTGCATGCAGCGGAAATCCCGGAAAAGGAGGCTATGGAATCCTGATGCGGGTTCCTGAAAAAAACTACCAGAAAACATTCTCAAAAGGTTTCAGAAAAACCACCAATAACAGGATGGAACTCCTCGCTGTTATTACAGCTCTTGAAAAACTAAAATCTTCGGAGAACGATATTCATATTTATACCGACAGCAAATATGTCGCTGATGCAGTCAATCAAAACTGGATTGCCGGATGGATCAAGAGAGGATGGAAAAATGTGAAAAACCCGGATCTCTGGAAAAGATTTATTGAAATGTATAATAAACACACTCCAAAAATGCACTGGGTAAAAGGGCATGCAGGTCATTTTGAAAATGAGCTCTGTGACAAACTTGCCGTAGCGGCTGCCAGCTCACCCAATCTGGAAATTGACACCTATTTTGAAGGCCTGGAAAACAACTCTCTTTTTTAAAAAATCTAAATTTTAAACTAAGGCATTCATTATTCCCTTATCTATTTTATCATTCATTGAAAAATCATTATCATATTCAGTAAAATTAACATTAAATACATATTATTAATTTGGGATTTAATATATTTACAGAATCTAATAAAAGTAATCCCAATTCAATGAATAAATTTTTACTGTCTTATATATCCCTCTTTCTGCTCTTTCTGTCAGGAGGGCTATTTTCCCAAACTTATCAATTGACAGGAAACCCTGTATCTACAACAGGATGGACCATGGTTTCTCCTACCCAGGTGAATGGAGATTTTGTTCAGCTTACTCCGGATACCAACAATCAATCCGGATCCATCCGGCTTAATGATCCTATTAATTTAAAATACTGTGACAAATGGAGAGTAGAGTTTGATTTCAGAATGGACTCGAACCAAACGTCAAACGGAGACGGGATTGCATTTTGGTATCTTGCCAATCCCCCTGTCGCCAGTGTATTAGGCTCAGGCCTTGGAGTTTCTCAAAATGCAGTTGGTTTTATTGCAGGATTTGATACTTATAACAACACCACCACCGCTACGATGAGTAAGGTACACGTTGCCTACGGACAGGTTGCGAATACTTCAGATACCAATAACGTTGAATTTTTCAATACTGCCGGAAGTTCTTTTCACTCACCGGATCTGAATACCACCCTGCCTTTTCAGGGAACAACCTTTAAGCACGTTGAGGTAACAGCTCAGGTGGATCCGGCGGCACCTGCCAACTGGATTGTAAAAATCACCATTGACGGAACTATAATCTGTAATCAGTCTTTTGCCCCTGCAGGTACAGCAGCAGCAATGACCGTTGGATATTTTGGATTTTCAGCTTCTACAGGAGGAGCAAGATCCAGACATTCTATTAAAAATGTAAAAATCTATACCGATAAAGTTCCTATTTTACAAAATACAGCGACACAGTCTTTCTGCCCAAATCCTAGTACAGGATTCGGAACAGTTAATTTAACATCCTTTAATTCTCAGTTTGTAAGCGCGCCTTCCAATTATACATTCACTTATCTGCAAGGCTCCACTGTAATAACGAATCCTACTAATTTTCAGTTTAATACCAATACTACAGTCACAGTTATTGTGAGAGACAATGCAGGAATATTGTGCGACAACCCAGACGGGAAAATACTTCTCGTTCTTGCTCCTCTTACCCTTACGGATAAGACACTGCTGGCGTGCAACAACAATAAAGAAGGGAAAGGAATTTTCAACCTCAACGCAGCAGATGTGGCCGGCGGACTCCCTGCAGTAAAAAAATATTACAAAACTCTGGCTGATCTGAATGCCGGAACCAACGAAATTCCAAATCCCGCCACTTACACTTCTGTAGCAGGAACAGTATATGTAAAAGTAACTACCCCGTTGGGATGTACTGGCACTGCAAAAATAACACTCGCATTTTATCCGGAAACACCAGTAACAGAAGCGACATTAAGGTCATGTTTTCTGCAGAATAATATAACAAATGCAGTCTTTGACTTAACCACAGCTAACGTAACAACATTGACGAGTGATTTCACAAAAAAATATTATGCTTCTATAGCAGATGCCCTTGCTGGAACCAACGAGATTGTAAATCCGTCTCAGTATATGTCGGTAAGCACTGCAGTATATGTAAAAGTAACAGATGTCAATGCATGTTTCGCTCTTGCAAAAGTGAATCTCATTGTATTGCCTCCGATAACATCTGCTGTTTTAAAAGACAAAATAATCTGTGTGGATGCAATAACAGATCTGGATGCAGGCCCAGGCTTTGACGGCTATGAATGGAGTACCGGAGCAACAACTCCTTCTATTCATGGAGTAGGTGTAGGTCTTTATTGGGTACAATTAAAGACAGGAAACTGCATCACAATACAGACAGTGAAGGTCATTGCTTCCGCCAACCCTGTCGTGACAAGCATCGACATCAATAATACAACAGTGACCGTGAATGTTTCAGGTGGTACTCCGCCGTATAAATATTCCTTAAATGGTATTGACTGGCAGGATTCCAATACTTTCACAGGCCTTCACAGAGGTGAAGCTAAGGTTTTTGTTAAAGATTTTTATAATTGTGAACCTGTTGAAGTGCAGATTACAGTTCCGAATCTTATCAATGCCATCACACCGAACGGCGACAATGTGAATGATGTTATTGATTATTCTGCATTGGCTTACAAGAAAAACCTGGTTTTCATTGTGTATGACAGATATGGCAACAAGCTTTATGAGGCAGGAAAAACAAGAAACTACACCTGGGACGGAACGGCTTCCGGTAAAAAGATTCTTACAGGAACTTACTGGTACTCTATATCCTGGAATGAAAATGATAAGAATAGCACGCCTACAAAATATTCAGGTTGGATATTGGTAAAAAACAGAGAATAAGTAATCTATATAAAAATCACTCCTCATCGGGAGTGATTTTTTAATATATGAGGCTTGATTCCATGGTTCTCTCTTAATTTTAGTTCATGTCTATTCTTTTTTTAATTATTTCTTATCTATCCCTGTTATTAGTTATATAATTGACAATTTTTGTTAAACAATTGACAATTATACATTATATACGGAAGATTAAAACGAATATATTTACAAGAATAACCTCAAACTACTCGCGTCACATGAAAAGAAAACTACTCATTTATTTTTTAACCATCTTTTTAAGTTTTTCAGGAAAGCTGTTTGCCCAAACTTATCAGCTTGCCGGAAATCCTGTTAACACAACCGGCTGGGACCTTGTTTCCAATGCAGCGGTTGACACCGATTTTATCCGGCTTACCACAGACAATACCAGCTTATACGGAGCTATAAAATTAGCTACCCCTATCACATTAAGCTATTGTGACAAATGGAAGGTGGAATTTGATTTTAGAATTGACGGAAACGGAACCGCACAGTTCGGGAGAGGAGACGGATTTACATTCTGGTATCTGGTAAATCCTCCGACAGGATTTGTATCCGGCGGCGGACTGGGAATTCCAGGAAATGCATCAGGGCTTATGGTAGGATTTGATATTTTCAACAATACCACCGAAGGCCAGATGAGTAAAATACATTTACTGTATGGCACTAACGACACTGCCGGAAACAATATTGAATACAACAACACGCCCAACAGCACATTTCATTCTCCAGACCTTATCGCTACCCAGCCATTTGTAGGCCCAACTTATAAACATGTAGAAGTAAATGGAGAAACTGACCTTACGAACCCAACCAACTGGATTATAAAAATTAAACTAGACGGCGTTCTTATTGTAGATCAATCTTTTGCACCATCAGGGGGAGCCATTGGAATGTCTCAGGGGTATTTCGGTTTTTCAGCAGCCACCGGGGGAGCTTCAGCAAGGCACTCTATCAAAAATGTAAAAGTTTTCGTAGACAAAGTCCCAATACTGAATGCTACAGTGACCCCATTTGTATGCACTAATCCTTCTACAGGAACCGGAACAGTAAATCTAACTTCATTCAATTCGCAGTTTGTGAACAATCCTGGAAATTATTTATTTACTTATTATGTATTAGGAAGTTCCACACCTATCACCAATCCGACAAGTTTTCAGTATTCCGGAAATACAACCATTAAAGTAGTTATCAAAGACCCTACGTCTACACTCTGTGACAACGGAGACGGAGTAATTCAGCTAAATCCTACCCCATTTGAAGCAACCAATGCATCACTTAGCGGATGTAACAATAACAATGCAGGAACAGCCACCTTTGATCTAACAACAGCAAACGTAACCACCGTACCTGGCTGTACCTTGCAATTTTATGATACAATGGCTGACCTGAATGCAGGAACCAACCAGATCCCGAATCCTACAGCATATGCTTCACCAGCGGCAGTCCTGTTTGTAAAAGTGACCACTCCTCAGGGATGCGTAAGTACTGCAAAGGTTACTTTGAGCCTCAATCCTGTGGTGGTAGTCACTGATGCATCCTTAAGAACCTGCTTCCTTGAAACCAATCCATCATTGGGAACATTCAATCTAAGCAGCGCTCCTGTAGTAATTGGAACAGCACCAAAAAAATATTACCCATCCCTGGCTGATGCCGTAAGCGGAACAAATGAAATTTTAAATTTCTTAGCCTATACAGCACCATCGGGAGTAATTTATGTAAAGGTATTTAATGCACAAGGATGTTATTCTATTGCAAAAGTTACACTGACAGTTATATCACCAGTAAAATCTAGCATTTTACAGGACAAGATCATTTGTATTGAAGACAAAACCACATTGGATGCAGGACCTGGATTCAACAGCTATGAATGGAGCACAGGGGCAACTACACAAGCTATTACCAATGTCGGAGTAGGCACCTATTGGGTAAAACTAAAAACCGGAGAATGTAAAGTACTGCAGACAGTAAAAGTATATGCTTCTGAACAGCCGGTGGTTACAAGCATCGACATCTCAGGAAACACAGTTACTGTTTTTGTAAACGGGGGCACTCCTCCTTACCAATATTCAAGGGATAATTTACAGTGGCAGGATTCCAATATATTCACCAATGTTCCCAGAGGCGAGACTAAAATCTATGTAAAAGACAGCTATGATTGTGAACCTATTGAGATCAACATTACAGTACCGAACCTTATCAATGTGATCACACCAAACGGCGATGGAGTGAATGATGCCATTGATTATTCTGCACTGGCTAATAAAAGAAACCTGGAGATCGGAATCTTCGACAGATATGGCTATAAGCTTTTCCAGGCCGATAAATCCAACAGATATGTATGGGACGGAACTACCAACGGAAGCAAAAAAGTTCCTACCGGAAATTACTGGTATTCTATTACATGGAATGAAAACAACAGCAAGAGTACACCTATCAAATTTTCGGGCTGGATTATGGTAAAAAACAGAGAATAAATTTAAATTGATTATTTTTAAATATGCAGGATCACTCCAAATTTGGGGTGATCTTTTTGCTCTTTTCAAGGTATATATTTTAATTTAAAGACGCTTTATTCATATTCAATCCCTAAATTTGTCCTATGAATTATTTGGAAGCTTTAAGCAGAAGATATTCTGTGAAAAAATTTAATAACGAAATCATTCCTCAAGAGACCCTGCACAATATTCTTGAGTCAGGAAAGCTGTCCGCCAGCTCTCTTGGACTTCAGCCCTATAAAATTTTAGTGGTTGAAAGTGAGGCAATGAAACAGAAATTGATTCCCGCCTTCTATAATCCATCACAAATTTCCACCTGCTCACACCTCATTGTCATTATTTCAAAGAAAACGATTGAGGAAAGCTATATTCACGGATATTTTAATCACATTTCCGAGGTAAGGGAAACTCCTGTTGAGAAACTTGACCTTTTCAGAAAAAGCATCAATCAGCATATTACCCAAAAAACACAGGATGAAATTTTCAACTGGGCAGAAAAGCAGTCTTATATAGTACTTGCAAACTTAATGTATACCGCCGCTATTGAAAATATAGATTCCTGTCCTATGGAAGGCTTCCGACAGGATATGATAGAGGAGATCCTCAACATCAATCCTGAAACAGAAAAAGTAACTGTCACCCTGGCTTTAGGCTACCGTTCTGAGGAAGATCATTTCCAGCACATGAAAAAAGTAAGAAAACCAAACGAAAAATTGTTTAAATTTATTTAATATTTAAATGATCGTACCTAAAGCAAGCCTATGATAAAAGCGGATGTATTAGTAATTGGTTCCGGCATCTCGGGACTTTCCTATGCCATAAAAGTTTCTGAACAGTTTCCTGATGCCAAAATCATCATCGTAACAAAATCTGACGAAGACGAAAGCAATACCAAATATGCGCAGGGCGGGCTGGCTGTAGTCACCGACTTTAAAAATGATAATTTCCAGAAACATATTGACGATACCATGCGTGCCGGAGACGGAGAAAACAAGCGTGATGTTGTGGAGATGGTTGTAAAGGAAGCTCCTGCAAGATTTAATGAAATTGTAGAATGGGGCGCCAATTTTGATATGAAAAATGGAGAATTCGCATTGGGAAGAGAAGGCGGCCACACCGAAAACCGAATCGTCCATCATAAAGACATCACAGGATTCGAGATTGAAAGAGCTCTGCTGGAAACAGCAAAAAACAGCCCGAATATTGAAATCCTTGATCATCATTACGTCATTGATATTATTACCCAGCATCATGTTCCGGGAAAAGAGGTCAATGAAGGAGAAATCAACTGTTATGGTGCCTATATCCTGGATGAAAAATCAAAAACGATAAAAAAAATCACTTCAAAAATAACATTAGCGGCGACAGGCGGCGCAGGACATGTTTATAAGAACACCACTAATCCAACTATTGCTACAGGAGACGGAATTGCCTTCGTAGCCCGTGCAAAAGGGAATGTTTCCAATATGCAGTATTACCAGTTTCACCCAACAGCATTGTACAGCAAAATCAACGGAATGCTTTTCCTTATCTCGGAAGCAGTACGGGGAGACGGCGCTAAATTAAGAACTAAAAAAGGTGAAAAATTCATGCACAAATATGATGAGCGTGAAGAATTAGCCTCAAGGGATATTGTTGCCCGGGCGATCGACAACGAAATGAAGATCTCCGGAGACGAATACGCGGGACTTGACTGCCGTGAAATGGATCACGAAAAATTCCTGGAACATTTCCCCAATATTTATAAAAAATGCAGAGAAGAGGGAATTGATCCCTTTACTCAACTGATTCCGATAGTCCCCGCATGCCATTACCTGATGGGCGGCATTGAAGTTGACAGAGACGGACAGTCTTCAATCAGAAATCTTTTTGCTGTGGGAGAATGTACCAACTCAGGACTTCATGGAGCTAACAGACTAGCTTCCAACTCCTTACTGGAAGGTTTGGTTTTTGGACATAATGCCGCCATAAAAACTATTGCATTGCTCAAGGAAAACAATTTCAATTTTGACGACCTGAAAGCCGTTCCGGAATGGAATGAGGAAGGAATGAAGATCATGGATGAGATGGTCATCGTAAGCTATCTGAGAAAGCAGCTTCAGGAAATGATGAGTGACCTGGTAGGTATTGTTAGAAGCAACAGACGTTTGAATATGGCATTGCAAAAGCATCAGGAAATAGCAGCAGCAGTTGATGAGATCTACCACTACTCTATTCTATCTCCACAATTATCCGAATTAAGAAACCTGACAACCGTTGCTCACCTCATCATTACCCAGTCTATGGAAATGACTGAAAATAAAGGAGCATTTTATAATAAAGATCTAGCCTAAAAGCATTTATAATGAAAAGACCAAGCTACGCTACAGATAAAGTATTAAAAACTTTTATCAAAAACGCCTTAGAAGAAGATATTCAGGACGGAGATCATTCTACGCTTTCCACAATTCCGAAAGATCTGAAGCAGAGCGCTAAACTTCTGGTAAAACAGGACTGTATTTTAGCAGGTGTTGAACTGGCTGAAATTATCTTTAAGACTTTTGATAAAGATTTAAAAATTGAAAGATTTATCAAAGACGGAAATGCAGCTAAAGTAGGAGATGTCGCTTTTATCATTACCGGAAGTGCAAGATCCATCCTTTCCACTGAAAGACTTGTCCTTAATTGTATGCAGAGAATGAGCGGAATTGCAACTCTTACCTATGATTGGGATTCAAGATTGATTGGTACAAAAACAAAGCTTTTAGATACCAGAAAAAACAACCCCAAATTTCAGAGTATGTGAGAAATGGGCCGTTGCAATAGGTGGCGGAACCAATCACAGATACGGACTTTATGATATGATCATGCTAAAAGATAATCATATTGATTACAACGGAAGCATTACGAATGCCGTAAAAATGGCAAAGGATTATATCAAAAAGAATAAGAAAAAATTAAAAATAGAGGTAGAAACAAGAAACCTTGAAGAAGTACAGGAAGCCATCAAAGCAAAAGTGGACAGGATTATGCTAGACAATATGGATGTTGCTATGATGAAACAGGCCGTGGAAATGATTAATGGCTCATGCGAATCTGAAGCTTCAGGTGGAATTACCCGTGAAATGTTAAAAGAAATTGCATCTACAGGAGTCACCTATATCTCTGCTGGAGCCCTTACTCACTCGGCTGAAAATATTGATTTGAGTCTCAAAGCCGTGAAATAGCGTTATATTTTTAATAAAAACACCCACTATTTATTAAAAACTCAATAATAATGATTTTCTTCATGTAAAAATTCATTTTTTATACATTGCATTGATTATCAACGAATTGATTCTTATTAAGATTAAGTAAAAATTAACATACAGTTAATATTAGTTAAATTTTATTTCCCCAATTTTGCAGAAAATTAAATCTAACTATTACTAACGATTATGAAATTAATCAACAAATCGATACTTACTGTAGCTATTACATTATCTACAGCTAGTGTTTATTACGCTCAGCAAGTTCAAGACACTGTAACGAAGTCGAAAGATATTGATGAGGTAATTTTAAGAGGTGTTACGGATATCGCTAAAGATAGAAAAACACCAGTAGCAGTTTCTACAGTAAAAGCAGCACAAATTCTTGAAAGACAAGGAAACCAGGAACTTGTTGAACTTTTAAACACAACACCATCTGTATATGCGACAAAAGGCGGCGGTGGTTTTGGAGACTCTCAGATTGTTATGCGTGGGTTTGAATCAAGAAACATTGCAGTAATGGTAAACGGTATGCCTGTTAATGACATGGAAGGTGGTACTGTTTATTTCTCAAACTGGACTGGGTTATCTGACGTAACAAGTTTTATGCAGGTACAAAGAGGGCTTGGATCTTCTAAACTGGCTATCGCTTCTGTTGGAGGAACAATGAACTTCATCACGAAGTCAGCAGATATGAAAAAGGGAGGTATTGTAAGATTAGGCGTTGGTAACAATGACTTTTTAAAAACATCATTCGCTTACAATACAGGAAAATCTGACAAAGGATGGTCTACTTCATTCTTAATGAGCAGACAAAGCGGGTCTACCTATATTCAAAATACAGACTACGAATCTTACGCTTACTATTTTGCATTAGGTTGGGAACTAAACAAAAAACACAATTTCCAATTTACAATCACCGGAGCTCCACAATGGCATGATCAAAGATCTTACGCTCCTTCTATTAGTGATTATGTAAGATATAATCCAGATAATGACGGAACTCCTGACAGAACTTATAATTCAGACTGGGGATATTACACCAATGCTGAAGGAAGAAGAGTCGCTCTTTCTAACAGATCAAACTATTATAACAAACCAGTTATCATGTTAAACTGGGACTGGACTATCAATGATAAGTCTAAGTTGAGCACAGTAGCATACATGTCTAATGGTAGAGGTGGTGGAACTGCTGATCTTGGAAGAGTTAACGGTAGAGGTCTGACAACTTTAGTTAATGGACAACCATACTTTAGAGATGCTCAGGGACTTTACAATTATGACAAACTTTTTGCAGAAAATGCTGCGGTAAATGCAAGTACTGCAAATGCTGGATCAACATTAGTACGTAGAGCAAGTATTAATTCTCACAACTGGTATGGTATATTAGCCAATTTCCAGCACAAGATTAATGATAACTGGAATTTCTCAGTAGGTACTGATGACAGATACTATTATGGATACCATTATCAGGTTATTTCAGATCTATATGGTGCACAAGGATATAAAGATGCTAATAATAAAAACATCGCTCCAAATCTTGTTACTCAAACTTCTGACTATAAAAAATTATCATGGAATCCTTTTGGAGGAAGCCAAGTTCCTTTGAACGAAAGAGTTGGCTTTAGTAATGATGGTGAAGTAATCTGGTATAGCGGATTTGGTCAAATAGAATATACCAAAGATAAATTATCTGCATTTTTACAAGGATCAGTTTCTAATCAAGGATACCAAAGAATTGATGAGTTCGTTCAAGATGGTATTACCGTACAAAGAAACCAAACTGTAAATAGAAAAACAGGTTTCAAAAACATCTTTGGATACAACATTAAGGGAGGTGCCAACTATAATATCAATGAAAATAATAATGTTTTTGCAAATATTGGTTATTATAGTAAGCAGCCATTCATGAACACAGTATATCCAAGTAACCAGCAAGTTGTTAACCCTCAGTTAACCAATGAGAAAATTTTCTCTGCTGAAGTTGGGTATGGATTCAGATCTGCAAACTTCAATGCAAATGTTAACATTTACAGAACGCAGTGGAAAGACAGAGCTTTAAGAAGAAATATTCAGGTTCCTGACGTAACAGATGCTTACGCAGAGATGAATGGTATTACAGAAATTCACCAAGGAGTTGAATTTGATGCAACTTACAAACTGAATAAGTTCTTAGAAATTAATGGTATGTTCTCTTGGGGAGACTATTATTATAAAGGAAACGCAACAGGTTCAACATTTGACGGAAACAACAATCCTCTAACTGTAGCTGGAGATTCAAACACAACTACGCTTTACCTTGATAAAGTAAAAGTAGGAGGAACAAGCAGCAATAGTATTCCACAAATGACAGCATCATTAGGAGCTACTGTTAAGCCGGTAAAAGACTTAAGCATCTATGCAGGCTGGAGATTTGTAGGTAAGCTTTATTCTTCTATTGACATTGCTACTTTCTCAAATATTGCTAATCAAGACAGAGGAGTATTAAAATTACCGGATTACAACCTAACAGATCTTGGTGTATCATATAAAATCAGATTGAGAGATGCTAATCAATATTTCACTGTTGGAGCTAACGTTTACAATTTATTTGACACTACTTACATCCAAGATGGTGCAACAAATAATTTCGTTAAAGGATTAGGAGACTTTAAAGATATACCAAGTGGCGCAACAGCTCAACAACAGTATAGCACTTATATCAACAATCCAAATAACTTCTATAAAGGAATTGATACAACTAACAGAGTATTCTTCGGATTCGGAAGAACATGGGCTGCAACATTGTCATTCAACTTCTAATAAGATCATAATATTAGATTTTATAAATATCATCCCGGCTTTTCGCCGGGATTTTTGTTATATTTGTGTACAAAAAATTGAATATGGATTTTTACAAGATTTTTCTTAGTGCACACAAAGGATTCGGGTATCTTGAACTTCTTTTGGTGTCATTATTTATTATTGCCCTTTTAGCCACAATGTTTGGTTTCAGTGGTAAAGTGAACAAATTTTTAAAGAAGACAACCCTCTTCACCATGATTTTCTTTCATGTTCAGTTTCTGATAGGAATATGTTTATTATTCATATTTTCTCCGGGTTTCAAAGCGGCATTGGACGCTGGAACATTAATGAAAGACCCTTATAGCAGACAGACATTTGTGGAACATCCATTTTCTATGTTGGTCGCTGCCGTATTGATGACGATCATCAATAAAAAAGTAAAATCTAATGACACTATTTCTTTAGGAATTGTGATAATGGGTCTTATCGCAGCAGGTTTATTTGCATTCGCATTCCCTTGGATGAGAGTCTTTGGGGCATAAAATATAAATACAAAGTTGTCAATGTTATAGCTTTGTAATAGTTTAACTTAAATTTTTAATTAAATCAATGAAAGTAGCTGTAGTAGGTTCAACAGGAATGGTTGGACAAGTCATGCTTAAAGTTTTGGAGGAGAGAAACTTCCCTGTAACAGAATTAATTCCCGTAGCATCTGAAAGATCTGTAGGAAAGAAGGTGAAGTATAAACAGGAGGAATTTACGATTGTAAGCATGAAAGACGCTATAGCTGCCAAACCGGATATCGCTATTTTCTCTGCCGGAGGAGACACTTCTCTTGAATTTGCCCCTCTGTTTGCAGAAGCTGGTACTACCGTGATTGATAATTCTTCTGCTTGGAGAATGGATCCTACCAAAAAACTGGTTGTCCCTGAGATCAATGCAGATGTTTTAACCAAAGAAGATAAGATCATTGCCAATCCAAACTGTTCTACCATTCAGTTAGTAATGGTTTTAGGACCACTGAATAAGAAATATGATCTGAAAAGAGTGATTGTTTCTACGTATCAGTCTGTAACAGGAACAGGAAAAAATGCCGTTGATCAGCTTAATGCCGAAATAAGCGGAGATGATAGCGTTGCTAAAGTATATCCTTATCAGATCTTTAAAAATGCTCTTCCTCATTGTGACGTGTTCAGCGATGATGATTATACTAAAGAAGAGATCAAATTAATGAAGGAGCCTAAGAAGATTTTAGGTGATGACACTTTCAACCTTACCGCAACAGCAGTGAGAGTTCCTGTTCAGGGAGGTCACTCAGAAAGCGTAAATATTGAATTTGAAAACGAATTTGACCTTGACCAAGTAAGAAAAATTTTATCTGAAACTCCCGGTGTAGTCGTAATGGATAACGTGAAAAACAATGAATATCCCATGCCGCTGTACTCCGAAGGAAAAGACGAAGTTTTCGTCGGCAGGATAAGACGGGATCTCTCGCAGCCCAAAACGCTCAACCTCTGGATCGTAGCAGACAATCTGCGAAAAGGAGCAGCAACAAACGCTGTACAGATTGCAGAATACTTAGTAGCCCACAACTTAGTTTAAACTAACAAAATAAAAAAGAGTCTCAAAATTGAGATTCTTTTTTTTATCAAACTATGGAAAATAAAAAGACCATTACCCACAAAGACAAAATAGGATTCCAAAAAATTATTGCGGTTTTTGGAGTCATCTTATTCATTGGAAAAATTATCGCTTGGAAACTTACCAATTCCGATGCCGTATTTTCTGATGCCATGGAAAGTGTTGTGAATGTTATCAGTGCATTTATGGGACTCTACTCTCTTCATCTTGCAGCCAAGCCAAAGGATGATGACCACCCTTACGGCCACGGAAAAGTAGAATTTGTAACATCCGGTATTGAAGGTGCTTTAATAGCCATTGCCGGGATTATGATTATCTATGAAGGCATCAACAGTCTCATCGTAGGAAAAACGCTCAATAAGCTGGACCTTGGAATATGGATCATTGCTGCCACCGCTATTGTCAATTACCTTCTGGGTTATATTTCCATTAAAAAAGGGAAGGCAGAAAATTCCCTGGTTCTTATTGCATCCGGAAAACATCTACAGTCCGACACCATCACAACGCTTGGTGTTGTCATTAGCTTAATTGTGGTTTATTTCACAAAGATTTACTGGCTGGATTCTGCTGTAGCTCTGACTTTTGGAGCTTATATTATCTTTGTTGGTTATAAGATTGTCAGAAAATCTTTAAGTGGTATTATGGATGAACAGGATCCTGAATTATTAAACCAGATCATCCGAGTACTTGAAGACAACAGAAGAATAGAATGGATTGATGTTCACAATATGAAGATCCAGCAGTTCGGAGCCAATCTCCACATCGATGCTCACATTACCCTTCCTTGGTATTACAGCCTTCGGGAAGCTCATAACGAAATGGAAAAAATGATCATTTTATTGGCTAAAAACACCAACAGAAGCGTAGAATTCAACTTCCATATGGATGACTGCAAGCCTGTATCATGTTCTGTATGCCAGATCAAAGACTGTCCTGTCCGAGAAAAAGATTTTGTAAAAAGAGTTCAATGGACTCCGGAAAATGTGACAAGTGTTGATAAGCATACTGCAGACTAACTTACTTAACTGCTTTGCTTTCTATAGTAAAACATCGGAACAATTAAAAGCAGTGCTAAAGGCTGAATGACAAACCTTCTCATATAAAAGGAAAAAAGATAGCCTATTTCAAACCGGTCATAGATGCAGTAAAGATAAATAGGGAACGTAATCATAAAAATAATGCTGATCAGCAATGCTCCCTGTACTGTCCATTGCCTGTTTTTAAAAAGACACTGGATAATCAGACAGGAAAAAATAAGATTAAGGATAAACCTGAAAAGATGTCCTACAATTAATTTTGCCCATTCAAACTGCGGGAATGTAATATTTTTATTCGCTTCATGAAAATATTCCAGGAAAGGATCGTAAAAGATTTTATCTTCCAGCAACCGCACGCCTACAAGACCACAGACTCCCGCTATTATTAAAAGCCAGTTAAGAATTTTCATTTTTTAAAGCAAAGAATTTAATCCATATCAGCCAAAGAATGATCACCGTTCCGTAAATAACCGCCGGAAAAATAAAGTCATGGAATATTTTTCCATATTCTTTATGATCCGTTACTACAATATTCAGACCCGCAATCCTTATAATATTCATGACATAAAGCAATACAAGGCCCACAAGTACAAAAATAAATGTTTTTGAGCCCTTATAAAAAGCAAATACAAAAGAGGTGAACAGGATCATGACAGAAATAGCATTGCAACCTTCCACCATTCTTGTTGCATAATTTTTCTTCACATAAAACCAAACCTGCTCGTTTTTCACATCATTATAAAGCAGTGTAGGAAATCCCATCACATTCTGGATAGAAGTAACCTGCCTGGCAACTATCTGCGAAAAAGGATCCAGTCCGTCGGCCTTAAAACTATTAAGGTAAAACTGATACGCAAAAAGCAGCACCAAATAGATGACAATAAATCTCAGCAAAATGCTTAAAACCGGTTTAAAATCCTTTAGCATAGTACAAATATAAAAAATAGACTGAAATTCAAGCTAATAAATGTTTTGATTTCAAATATCAGACATTGGACTTTAAATGATAAAATAATAATTAACCAGTCTCAAGTCTCAATTAATATCTGCAACTTCCAAGCTCTTCAGCCTGAGATAACTCAACTTGAGTCCCAAAACTCAAACCCAAAACCCTCAAACTCATAAACTCCCATTAAATTAGTATATTTGTTTCCATATTATGACTTCCAAAAACGCAAAACTATTTTTTGAAAACTATCTGGGGGAACCATCGTCTGAGTTCATTACGCTCGCTCAAAGCGGTTCTGCCAGGGTAAATTTCCTGGCATCATCCAGCACCGGAAAATATATTGTTACGAGCAATGAAAATATCCCGGAAAATGAAAGTTTCCTGTATTATTCAGAAATTTTTTCAGGTTTAAAATTGAATACTCCCACTATTTTCGCGGTCTCAGACAACAGAAAGATGTATATACAGGAATTTCTTGGTGGACAGACACTTTCAGAGATTATTACCAAAGAAGGACTTTCTGCTCATGTAAAAAGCTTAGTAGAACAGACCTTAGAAAAACTTTTTCAGCTTCAGATCCAAACCCAAGGGAAAATTGACTTTTCTAAAACGTTTGAATACGAAAAGTATGATGAGCTTCCTATAATCCACGATTTGTACTATTTCAAAAATTTTGTAGCGGATGTCCTGGAACTGGAATATCAAAAATCTTCACTGCTGAAAGAATTTAAACAGATTGCCAATCTTATTGAAAATCTTGAGCCTAAAGGAATTATGATCCGTGATTTTCAGGCCAGAAACATTATGGTTAACAAAGAAAGTAAAGTTTCGTTCATCGACTATCAGTCTGCTATGGAAGGGCCGCTGATGTATGATGTCATCTCTTTTCTTTTCCAGGCTAAAGCTGATTTTCCGGAAGATTTTAAACATGAAATGCTCAATTATTACATAGAACAATTTGATAGTGAGACTACTAAAAATCAACTAAAGAATTCGGTAAAGCCCATTCAGATGATGAGATTCTTACAGGTTCTTGGAGCTTATGGTTTTAGAGGACTGATTCAACGGAAGCAGCATTTCTTAGCCAGTTTTGAAAAAGGAATTCAGAATATCACAGAGTTTGCGTCATCCTGGGAGCAGATGAAAGAATACCCGGAGCTGAAAAAGGTAATAGAACAGCTTTCTGCGGAAGATTTAAAATTAAAAATCAATACTATTTTGAATCATTAATATCAATTAAAAGACATGTCAACCCGAGCCAAATCGAAGGTTAAAATCAATATAAAACGAAAAGAGCCTTAATGGTTTAATAAAAATAAAGAACAATGCTACACATCGACATACACAGTTTTTCATACAAAAAAGGAGGAATTCCCAAGGACAATTCAGGAAATGGCGGAGGTTTTACCTTCGACTGCAGAGGAATTTTGAATCCCGGAAGAATTGAAGAATATAAAATCCAGACAGGAAACGATATCGGAGTTCAGGAATATCTTGAAACAAAAACTGAAATGCCTAAATTCCTGGAGCTGGTAAAAGCTATTATATCAATTAATATTGATAATTACCTGGCACGAGGCTTTGAAGACCTGCAGATCAGTTTCGGATGTACGGGAGGACAGCACAGATCAGTTTATTCAGCAATCAAAATTGCTGAATTTATCAAAGAAAAATATCCGGAAGGAACAGAGATAAGCCTTCACCATGACGAACAGCACCACCTGAATGTGAGTAATGGATAATGAGCAATAAGTACTATTTATTATACTTATTATCGAATCCTTAAATCACTCATTACCCATCACTCATTACCTATACTATATGAAAGCTTTAATTTTCGCTGCCGGGAAAGGCACAAGGCTGAAACCTTTTACGGATCATCATCCAAAAGCCCTTGCTAAGGTAAACGGCATACCGCTTCTGGAAAGAAATATAAATTATCTTAAAAGCTTCGGAATAAAAGATTTTGTGATCAATATCCATCATTTTGGAAATCAGATTGTTGAATTTTTAAATAAAAACAGTAATTTCGGATGCAGCATTGAAATCTCGGATGAGAGGAATGAGCTGCTGGAAACCGGTGGCGGCTTGATTTTTGCTAGAAAATTCCTCGATCACGGGGAAGATTTTCTGATCATGAACGCTGATATTTTAACAGAGATCAATATCAATGCTCTTGTTGAGTATCACAAAAAGATAAAAGATTTTGCTACTTTAGCGGTTTCAGATAGAGATAGTTCGAGAAAATTACTTTTCAACGACGATATGGTTTTGAGAGGCTGGCTTAATGTACAGTCGGGAGAACAGAGGCTTGCGGAATTCAACAAAGGTTTTAAAGCTCTTGCCTTCAGTGGCGTTCACTGTATCAATCCCGCTATCTTTGAAAAAATAAAAAGAACCGGCAAGTTTTCTGTTATGGAGGAGTATCTGGATCTGATGCAGACTGAACATATCCACGGATTTGTACATGACAGCATTCTGATAGATGTGGGAAGACCGGAATCGGTAATAGAAGCCGAAAAACATTTTAAATAATTTCGCATGGAAATGGAGGGAACGAGGGATGAAAGTTTGATAAATCCTGAATTAGATATAAACGAAACAAAGCTTCACAACAGTCTCAGACAAAAAACCTGGGACGAAACCATTACGAAGGACAGCTGGATGGTGTTTAAAGTAATGGCTGAATTTGTGGATGGTTACGAAAAGCTGGCCAAGATCGGCCCGTGTGTTTCTATATTTGGGTCTGCAAGGCTGAAGCCAGAAAGTAAGTACTACGAAATGGCTGTAGAAATTGCCGAAAAAATCACTAAACTAGGCTTCGGAATCATTACCGGAGGTGGCCCGGGCATTATGGAAGCGGGCAATAAAGGTGCATTCAATGGCCAGGGAAGATCTATCGGGCTTAATATTGATCTGCCTTTTGAGCAGCATTTTAATCCTTATATTAATAAATCTTATTCTATGAACTTCGATTACTTTTTTGTAAGAAAAGTAATGTTCGTAAAATATTCCCAGGGATTTGTGGTAATGCCTGGAGGCTTTGGAACTCTTGATGAGCTTACGGAAGCTATAACACTGATCCAGACTAATAAAATAGGTAAATTCCCGATCGTTCTTGTAGGAAGTGAATTCTGGGGTGGCTTGTTGGAATGGTTCAAAGCAACACTGTTAAAAGAAGGAATGATCGCAGAAGATGATCTGGATTTATACAGGGTGGTAGATACGGCGGATGAAGCGGTGGCCCACATTAAAGCATTTTATGACAAATATTCTGTGAATGTAAATTTTTAATTGGCATATTATTTGTGACCTATAACTAGCAAGTATGATTTGTAAATCTATTAATTAAGATGAAAAAACTTTTATATATATCAGGAATTTTAACATTTTTTGTGTTAATGAGTTTTATGTATGTAGACTTTTTCTCTTCAATGACCAAAGTGGATTATATAGATGGAAGTAAAACATTGAAGTTTACCACAAAAATGAATACCAACCATATTTCTGATGCTATAAAAATCAATCCTAATACAGCAGGATTTGAGGCAGAGGTTAAAAAATATGTGAATAATAATTTTGATGTGTACATCAATGGCTCTCCGAAAACTATAACCTTCACTGGAAGTCAGGTAAGCGGAGAAACTGTATGGGTATATTTCGAGACCAGCGGAGTGTCGGATATCAATACCTTGAAGATTAAAAATACCATTCTTTTAAGTTCTTTTCCTAAGCAATTCAACGTTGTGAGTATTGCTTACAAAGGAAGCCAGAAAGTAATGAATTTCCAGCGAGGAAAAGAAGTGAATGAAGTTTCTTTCTAAACAGGAATAATTTTAAAAATAGTAACCACTGCTGAGATGCGGTGGTTTTTTTGTGTAAAGTTTTCCTTAAATTATTTATTATTTTTTCACAAGTCAATGGAAAAACTGTAAATTTATAAAAATAATTATACTAATATACCAATGCGAACTGTACATTAGTGCACTATTTCTGTTATATTTTTGAGTATGTCAGCTCAGGAAGTAGTCTGTGACACAAAAACTCAAGATTTTCTAAGCTAATTATCTTCAGCATCTCCATCCACTGGAGATGGAGTTTTTCTGTTAGTCAGAACTTATTATTCAGGCAGATTTTGCACAGGAAAATAATTTTGACATAGAAATACTATAGATGATCCATTGTTCGGATTAGGAATAATTACATAAACAGTTGCGAACGGAGCAGGGAATGTTGTTAATCAGGAAGTAAAATAATTTTTTATTCAATGAAGAGAGAGAATAAGGTTTTATTAATAATAATAATCTGTGGTATAGGCTGGATCATATATTTTTTAAAGTATAAGTCTATAAGCCCGCCAGCAGCAATAATACTTAAAAATGCCAAATATACTATAGGAGAAATTACTTCTGTTTATTATGGAGACAGAGCACGTAAAAAGGGGAATGATTTTACATTTAGTTATAAGGAAGGAGTTATTAGAAATGCTCATGAAGAAGGAGAATTCATTTGGGCGAAAATATCTTGTTGTTTATGATTCTGTGAATATTAGAAATGGATATTTGATATTAGATAAATTCGATATTACTAAATAAATATCATATCTATAAAAATTATGATTATTATGATGTTGGATGGTCATTACCTCAAATACCATTTAAATACGATAAAAGTGATATTGACTATGAAGTAAAAATGAACCTCAGAAGCGAATAAGTTCGTCTTTGAAGAAATCAAAACGATTTGTCATAAATATAAGAAGTCGACTCATATGAGCCGACTTCTTTATCTCAAATTGTATATTACTTTAGTATTATTCAATTTTAATATTATCGATTTGAATATCGTAAGTACCTGCATTCCCTGTTTTGATGGCAAACATATCTTTTCCAGCTAATAGATTAAGATCTGCCAAACCGGTAAGGTTAAGTTCAACCAGCCTCCATTGACCGTTGGTATTAATTGAACCTGTGTAAGAATTGGCATTGCCAGAATCTGGATCTAAAATTGCACCAGTACTGAATGTTCCCAGGTTGAAGGTATAGAAAATAGGAGTACCACTGGTTTTATATACATTGAAAGAAAGCGATTTTCCAGTCGAAGTACCTTTGATATAGAACGTAATTCTTTTTGGAATAGCTGGTAAACCTGAAGCTGCGGTAGCTGTAAATACATAATCATTTGTTGTAGGTGTTCCTTTAATCTGAAGCGAATTGGTTCCGTTATATCCTAAACCAACACCTTGGGTTGCATATGGTTTAAGGCCGAAACCGTTTACACTTGATAAGAAGGTTGTCCAGTTCTCAAAATCAGAACCGTTGAAAAGATTTACAGCAGAAGCTGCTGGATTCTCTGGTGCTCCCGGAGAAAATCTTTCATTATTAAAGACCATATCATCAAGATTTCTGATATAGGCCTGTTCTGTAAAGATGGTAGTGGTAGGATTACTCGGGCTTGTGTAACGGCTCAAAAGAAGTACAATATCACCGCTTTTTGCATATTTAGGAGAAATAGGAGATTTAGCAAACGTTGCATAATTACTAAAACGAAGGTCTAATCTCGCTGCCTTTTTATCTGTTATATAACGGTCTCCTGTTGCAGCATCATCAGCAAAGGTTTTTGTCAGTTCGGCATCTTCATACTGAACATTTTTAATTTTTACAAGCTGGTTGATGTGAGCACCGTTTTTAAGAGCATCAGCGATAGAATTAAATTCCAATGGCTTCATTACAGCAACAATAGGTTTTTGTCCGTCACAAACTCTTGCCATATAATTAGCAAGTTTATTAGGATTAATTCTGCCCACTGAATAATTGGGATCATAAGAACCTATTTTAATATTTCCATTGGAAGCCTGAACAATAAGTCCTTTTAAATTAATTCTAACCAAAGCACCTGTAGGAAAATCTAAATATTGATTTCCTCCATCAATATCTACCTCTATTCCCTGGGTAGGGTTTTCAGGCTTATCCTGCAGGAACATCATTTTATAAATATTTCCCGATTCATCACTTGAACCCACATAAGCTTCAACGATATAGTCTTCTTTAACAATATCCGCATCGGTAGGTTTAGGTTTTGCGATACCAGCAAGATCTGACAGCTTGTGATTAGCTGCAGGAAATCTATTGGTACACTGAATTTCCGGAACATCATAATCATCGGATTTTACACAAGACGATAACGTCAACATTGAAATGGCACTAAATACAGCTGCCTTAAAATATATATTTTTCATTGTTTTCGATTTTTAAAATTATTGATTAGAATCTAAGTTGAAGATTTACAAAATAAGACCTTCCCTGGGAATACCAGTATTTAGGAGCAAATACCATATTTCCGCTGTCATAATCATTCGCATAATCAGTATAGTTCACATTTCTGGTCTGCTCGAATCCTCCTGTAATGTAATTTTTATTATTAAGAATATTATTTACAGAAGCAGAAATCAGTACATAATATTTACCAAACATCCACGATTTTCCTGCATTGGCATTAAGGAAAAACTCACTAGGAAGTTTCGTAGGCGTAAGAACTCTAGCCAACTCTTCAGGATTTACATTATCATAAGGCACTCCAGGCGTATTGGGATTGGTATAGAACCTTGCCGTTCTGGTTACCGGAGACGGATCCAAGTAAGAGTGTCCGAAATAATTCCAGCTTGCCCCTACCCACCAGTATTTTGGGCTGTTGTAGCGAAGACCTAAATTATAGGCTTCCTGTGGAGTTCCTCCCTGTTTGTAGTTTTTCAAAGTAGCCTCTCCCATATTGGTATAGGATCTTGATATGATGTTTCCACTGTTATCAAGTTCTCTGAATGTTCCTACAGCGTCAGAAGCAAAATAAACAGTAGGATTATTAGTATACGTATATTGCCCGATACTTAATAGTCCATTAGCCGTTAGTGTAGGAGTGATCTTTACCTGTGCACCAAGCTCAACTCCCATATTTCTCTTGTTAGCACCCGCAAGTACCTGAGTAATAAAAGCACCGTCCTGAACAGGTGCCTGATCTCCGCTTTCAGTTAATGTCGTTAATTTAACTCCCTGTGCAAAATATCTCTGAACACTGGTTTCATTCTGAGTGTTAACTAAATAACCTGTCAATCTTACCTTAACAATAGGAGTAGATATTACGTAGCTTAAATCATTGGCATCAATAACAACATTCTTGATATTTGGTGTAGTAACGCCACTTACTCTTGTATTAAAATAGATATCATTCAGGAAAGGAGACTGTGAAAAATAAGCTCCGTTATAAACCAGGAAGTTTCTACCATTAATTCTATAGGTTACCTGCCCTTTTACACCCACATTCCAAAAGTTTTTGTCCTCTCCTTTTCCGTAAGATGACTGATAAAGGTAATGCTGGAATAATCCTTCTCTGCTATTGTTGGTATATCCGAATAATCCGGACACAAAAACATCAAATTTACCTGTTGAGAATTTAAAAGCTGGATTTATTTTTATTTCCTGTCTTCTGAAGATATAATCATATCCTATTTTATCGCCTTCTTTTTTCGCAACGGAAGCATCATCTTCTTTAAGGTTGTATTTCCCCCAAACTCTGCTTGCATCAGTATTCGATGCGAATGGATCCATATTCAGGGCAAAATCTGCACCCAGAAGATCATTAACTTCTCTGTATTGTCCAGATTTATAATTCTGATAAGAGACATTCAGAATGAAACGGGAGGTATCTGTAAAATTATAAGTATAATGTGTTGCTGCATTGAAAATCTTATCATCCTTCACATCATCCACAAGGAAATAGGCAGCTCTTCTTCCGCCAAACTGTGACATATAAAGATCTCCGTTTCTGTTTATATTATAAAGATTATCCCAGTTGATCTGTGTATGAGACTGATCATCATTGGTCCACCAATCTCTAGTAATTCCTATATTAGCTGCCTGCTCGGGTGCAGGATTATTAAAATTCAACCAATAGCTTGGCAGATTACGGTAATAAGTAGGGGAAGGATTATTTGCCCTGTACCAATCCAGTCTTGAACTGTAATCTTTACCGAACTGATAGGAAACGCTAGTCCACAATTGAGAATTTTTATTAATTTTCCAGAAGTCCTGCAACTGAAATAATGGCTGAAATCCTCTTCTGACCCTCTCATTCCTTTTTTCTCCTCCTTGCCAACCCCAATACGAGTTGTAGTGAATTCCTCTAAAATCATAAACTTCCTGGGTATTCGGGCTGGAAGTGCTTCTTGCATATTTGGAACCAATGGCATTAAATGTCATAGTATGGTTGTCACTGAATTTCTTTTCAATCCCAAGATAGCCGCTGTAGGCATCATAGGAAGTTCCGTCCTGTATTCCTTCCTGAGCCCATCTTCTGGCAATCATTCCGGTAAAAGCCCATCCGTTCTTGTTCATTCCGGAAGAATACCTGTAAGATAATCTGTTGGTATAATTCCGGTTTGTAAGGGAATACGTTAATTGACTTCCTTTTCTATAGTCACTGGCTTTTGTATTTTTATAAATAACAGAACTGTTTCCACCGAATGCATATTCGGATGGCGCATGATTTGCGGAAATTTCCGGGTACCTGGTGATCTCGTTAAGCCCACCCCAGGTTCCAAAATCTACATTACCATTATCAGATTCAAGCATAGAAACACCATTCAGCATAGATTCTACAGATCTTCCATCAATCCCTCTTGGACGGAACCAATAAAATCCTAAATCAAATGCTGCAATTCTACTGAAAACATCCTGAGACGACTGGAGTAAACCTACTGTAGAGGCCTGTCCGCTGTTACTGTCTTCGCTATCACCGCTATTGTCAATAATAGCTAATCCTTGATCTGCGTTCGTAAGATTGGAATATAGGGTAATAGTCCCTAGATCCTTTCTTTTCTCATCGGTTACGTCAAACTCCATCATTTTGGTTTCGAAGTTTGGTTTCGTAATCATAATTTGATAATGGCCCGTCTGCAGATCTACAAACTGGAAATATCCAATTTTGTCAGCCGTTACATCATTTTCACTCCCCTTAAGGTCTACTTCTGCCCTTTCAACAGGCTTTCCATCTGCATCCTTAAGATACGCAAATACAGTAGTCTGCGCAAAATAGAATGAAGCCGGAAGTAGAGTAAATAAGGAGACTAATGATAATTTTTTAATCATGAGTTTATTATTTTTTTTTATGCTTTCCTATTAATTTACACCCCTTTAAAAGTTGGGGGGCACTAATTTAGGTAAAATTTATAATTACCAATTTTTTTAACATTATTTTTTCTTAACATGGCAAACTTTTATGAATCATTATGTAAGAGAATAATGGTTAACTGTTTTAAATTTACAAATATTTAAATGGGTTAAATTAAAAAAAGTAAATTTGTTTTTTAAATAATTTTAAATACTCCACAGGATGAAAAGATTTATAAGTTTTATGGCCATCATTTTTTCGGTAATGGCTTTTTCACAGCAAGGAAAACTTAGAAAAGTGGCTGCCGTTGGTTTTTTGAATGTTGAAAACCTTTGGGACACAATTCGTTCAGCAGATTATATTGACGGAACTAAAGATATTTCTAATCCTGCTTTCCATAGAAGCATTCCGCTCGACTCTATTAAGTTTTTAGAAGTGGAAAAGCATGACGGACCTTGGAGTGATGGCGCCTTAAAGGGTAAAAAAGCAGTAAGATACCAAAGCGGATCTGAAGAATTTACCCCAAACAGTCCAAAAAACTATACTACTAAAGTTTATAAAGCAAAGCTTGCCAACGAAGCAAAAGTAATTTCTGAAATGGGAGCGCAGTACACAAAAACTGCCCCGGCTGTAGTTGGACTTATCGAAGTAGAAAACAGACAGGTCATTGAAGATCTTGTCAAGCAGCCTGCTCTTGCTAAATATGATTACGGAATTATCCATTACAACTCTTATGATTACCGAGGAATAGATGTCGCTTTGATTTATCAGAAAAGAAGATTCACGCCAACGAATTCATTGAAAAAAGAATTAAAAGTCTTCGGTGATGACGGCAAAAGAGAATATACAAGAGATATTTTGGTGGTAACAGGTTTCCTGGATAATGAAAAAGTAGCATTCTTTATGAATCACTGGCCTTCAAGAAGAGGAGGTGAAGCTATTTCGCTGCCTAAGAGAAACGCAGCAGCAGCGTTGCTGAAACAGCAGATGGACAGTATAAGAACTGCAGATCCCACTACAAAGGTTTTTGCAATGGGTGACTTTAATGATGATCCTGTAAGTGCTAGTTTGAAAAATTATTTAAAAGCTGTAGCCAGTCCTAAAGATTTAAGCGAAACGACACCCTATCTGAATTTAATGTATCCTCTATATAAGAAAGGGATTGCTTCGCTGGCTTATCAGGACGCTCCTAACCTTTTTGACCAGATTATTGTTTCTAAAAACTTAATAACTGATCAGGTAACAAAAGAATATTCTGTATATAAAGCAGAAATTTTCGCGCCTGCTTATCTTGTGAATAAAGAAGGAAATTATAAAGGTTATCCTTTCAGATCATGGGACGGAGATCGGTTTACAGGAGGTTACAGTGACCACTTCCCGGCGTTTGTAATTCTTCAGAAAGAACCCTGAACAAATACTTAGGCACTCATTTTGAGTGCTTATTTTTTATAACAAAGTTTTTATTATGAAAAATCTGATCGTACTATTTCTCTTTGCCCTGATTCCTTACAGTTGTTTTTCTCAAAACAGCCCTAAGAAAGAGGAAGAGAAATCTGAAATGAAGCCTTCTAAAAATGAAGACGGCGAGTGGGATCTTACGGTGATCGATACCCAATTCGATTACTTTTTAAATGCAGTGGCTAAACCAATAAGCCAGTACTCTGAATCATACCTGAAAACAAAAAATACTTTTCTGGTCAATGAATGGAACTCCTATTACAGCTCAGGAAGGTACCGTAATATTATAGAATCAGGGATAGATTACGACCCGAGGGAAAATTACGGGATCAAATTTGAATATAAGCTGTATCAGGTTTTTGCCTATGTAAGCTGGAAGTACGGACTGAAAATGAATGGCCTTTCCGGAAGTGATGCCGTGAGATAAATATTAAGAAATAAGGTATTACTTAAGAATAAAAAAGGTTCAGAATTTCTTCTGAACCTTTTACTTTTATAATAGCTGAAAATTATTTGTTGAATAATTCTTCTACTTTATCCCAGTTTACTACGCTGAAGAAAGCGGCAACATAGTCAGGTCTTCTGTTTTGGTAGTTTAAGTAATAAGCGTGCTCCCAAACGTCCAATCCTAAAACAGGAGTTCCTTTAACGTCTGCAACAGGCATTAATGGGTTGTCCTGGTTTGGAGTAGAAGAAACAGACACAGATCCATCTCCATTTTTCACCAACCAAGCCCATCCTGAACCGAATCTTGTTTTAGCAGCTTCAGAAAAATCAGTTTTGAATTTTTCAAGACCACCGTAAGCTTCAATAGCAGCTTTTACGTTTCCTACAGGCTCATTGCTTCCACCAGGAGTTAGAATTTCCCAGAATAGAGAGTGGTTGAAATGTCCTCCTCCGTTATTTCTTACTGCTGGTTTGTCCGTTCCTGTCTGACAGATCTCCTCGATCGTTTTACCTGCCAGTTCAGTTCCTTCAATTGCTTTATTTAAATTGTCAATATAAGCCTGGTGATGTTTTGTATGGTGGATTTCCATAGTTTTAGCATCAATCGTAGGCTCCAATGCATCGTATGCATATCCTAATTTAGGTAATTCAAATGACATAATTTTTATTTTTAATGTTATATCCAAATTTAGCCAATATTTAAGCGATAATCAAAAACTGGGCATTACTTTAATAAATCTTTAACATTGATATATTGATTTAGAATGAATTAATTTTTATAAGATGGAATCTGGAAGCCTGAAGATGGAGGTTATTCTATCTTGGAATACATTTTCCGGTCTTATTTAGTTTTAAAAAAAACAAGTAAAAATCGTACGCCTCACTCTCCAGCCTTCAAATATTCATACTCTCAAACCCGATCATACTCAAACACAAAAAAGCACGAAGATCCGCTGATCACCGTGCTTTTTTTTAACAACAATTAAATTAATCTATTTATTCATAGACATCAGGAATTCTTCATTATTTAAAGTTCCTCTGATGTTTTTATTTACAAATTCCATTGCTTCTACAGGATTCATTTCAGAAAGATATTTTCTGAAGATCCACATTCTCTGGGAAGTCACCTCATCCAATAGAAGGTCATCTCTACGTGTGCTTGAAGAGACAAGATCAATTGCAGGATAAATTCTTCTGTTGGCAATTTTTCTGTCTAACTGAAGTTCCATGTTACCTGTACCTTTGAATTCTTCAAAGATCACTTCGTCCATTTTAGAACCTGTATCAATTAGGGCTGTAGCAATAATAGTTAATGAACCGCCACCTTCAATTTTTCTGGCCGCTCCGAAGAATCTTTTTGGCTTGTGAAGAGCATTGGCATCCACACCTCCCGATAAAACTTTACCTGAAGCAGGCGTAACCGTATTATAAGCTCTTGCTAATCTGGTAATTGAATCTAATAAAATCACTACATCATGACCACATTCCACCATTCTCTGAGCTTTTGCTAAAACAAGGTTGGCCACTTTTACGTGTTTATCTGCAGCTTCGTCAAATGTAGAGGCTATAACTTCTGCATTTACACTTCTTTCCATATCGGTAACTTCTTCCGGACGTTCGTCGATCAGAAGAACCATCATATAGACTTCAGGGTGATTGGCAGCGATAGAATTGGCGATATCTTTAAGCAACATTGTTTTACCTGTTTTAGGCTGTGCAACGATCATTGCTCTCTGCCCTTTCCCGATTGGCGCAAATAAATCAACAATTCTTGTGGACATTGTAGAATTATCTCCGGCGAGGTTAAATTTCTCTTCAGGGAAAAGCGGTGTTAAATATTCAAAAGCGACACGGTCTTTAATAAAAGCAAGATCACGTCCGTTGACTTCGATTGGTTTTAGTAATGAAAAATATTTCTCGCCTTCTTTTGGAAGTCTTACAATACCTTTCACTGTATCTCCGGTTTTAAGACCGAAATTTCTGATCTGTGCAGTAGAAACATACACGTCATCAGGAGAAGAAATATAACTGAAATCAGATGAACGAAGGAATCCATAATTATCCGGAAGGATCTCTAAAACCCCTTCAATACTTACCATTCCATCAAAACTGAATTCTTTTCTATGCTCAGAATGGTGCTCCTCCTGCCTGTCAGCATTTTGTCTGTGCTGATTTTGGTTTTGGTTGGGATTCTGGCCCTGGTGTTGATTTGGGTTTTGGTTTTGGTGCTGATTTTGATTTTTATGCTGGTTTCCGCTGTTCTGCGGATTGTTGTGTCCTCTTTGTTGGGATCTGGCCTGAGGTTGAGAAGTATTAGACCTTTCTTCTGATGGTGCAGATTCTTGAGCTTCTGCATTTTTAGGAGCTTCCGCTCTTTCCTGGGGAGCTTCTGTATTACCTGTGTTGGCAACTACTCTCTTCCTTTTTTTCTTGGCTTGTGCTGAATTGTTGTCTTCAGGAGCTGCTGTTGTTTCAGCTTTAGGTTCTTCCTGTTTCTTTTCTGCAGGAGCGGAAACTTTTTCCTCTGTTTTCTCTTCAGCTATTGGAATTGTTTCTGCTGGGGTTTTTACCTCTGCTTTAGGTTTGGCAGGTTGTCTTTTAGGCGCTGCTTTTTTCACAGGGGCCTTAGCAGGTTTGTCTGCCGGTTTTTCTTCAGTATCCATGCTGGTTTCTGTGGCGTTGAAATAATCTTTTGCAACTTTAGGGTTAGAAGCCTGAAAGTCAAGAACGGCAAAGATTTTATCATTATCATTGCTGTTTCTAGCAACTTTAACGCCTAAATCTTTTAAGATTTTAGTCAGTTCCGTTACGGATTTTGACCTTAACGTTTCTATGTTAAACATACTTAATGTAAAAATGTAATTAATTGTGAGTAAGAAAAGTAAGTCCGGTGACTTTTGTTTTCAAGTACATATGTATAATGCAAATCTACACTTATTTTTGAATTGTGCAAAATTTATGTTATTTTTGCCAGGTATTTAAGAATCAATGTTACAGAGAATACAGACTATATGGACTCTTTTGGCGGTTTTGGCTGCTGTTTCCCTTTTCGTTACAGGACAGGATGTTGACGTTTTTGGCAATATTCCGGTGATTGATATTAGTTGTATTGCCCTTGTTTTGGCAGGAGCATTGAGTATTTTTAGTTTTAAAAACAGAAAAAGACAAATTTTGCTGAATACATTCAGCATCATTATAAACGTTTTGTTGATTGGTGTATTGGCGTACTGGTTACTAAACTTATCCGGAGGAATTCAGATTCCTGAGAAGGGTATTGAGCCGGTTTTCCCATTGATCGCGGTGATCTGTCTGCTTATTGCAAACGTACTGATCCGCAGAGATGAGAGGCTCGTAAAATCTGTAGACCGACTTCGATAACCTTACAATGATTTTTTGAGTGAGAACAGCTTCCTTTATTGGAAGCTGTTTTTTTGTGTTTAGAAATTGTAAAAATAGTTTAGCCATGTCAAGATTTAAATCTTGACATGGCTAAATTTTAAAGAAATAAGAATTTAAATGCAACTTTTCCGTTTAAACTACGACAGATTATTCATAACTTATTTAAAAATGAAAAAACTAACCTATCTTACTTTATCTCTTTTTTCGGCATTTACTTTCGCTCAGGAAGTTTCAAAAGAAAGAATTAACACTGTTATTTCAACATTGGCATCTGATGAAATGAAGGGCCGCGAAATAGGAACTCAAGAAAATGAAAACGCAGCAAATTATATTGCAAAACTTTTCAAGGAAAACAATCTTGAATACTGTACCGGAAATTCTTACCTGGTTCCTTTTGATTATAAAGGAAAAACAGTTTATAACGTGTGTGGTGTTAAAAAAGGAAAAACCGATAAATATTTAGGATTTTCTGGACATTTCGATCATATCGGAACAAACAATAACGCTGGTGACAATATTTTTAACGGTGCTGATGATGATGCCAGCGGAATCACCACTTTAGTAGGAATTTCAGATTATTTTAAAAATAAGAAGCCTGAATTCTCAATGGTCTTCATGGCATTTAACGGCGAAGAAAAGGGAATGTTAAGGATCAACAGCTATTTCTGAAGATAAAAACCTGGATAAGATTTATAATAATCTAACAGCTCTGTTCAATTTTGAGATGGTAGCCACCGAGTCTGAGTTTGGAAAAAATGCAGTTTTCATGACGGGTGATGAATTTTCTGACCTTGACGAGCTTTTCAATAAAAATGCAGTAAACGGACTTAAGATAAATCCTGACCCGTACGCTTCAGAACAATTATTTTACAGATCGGACAACGTGAATTTTGTGAAAAAGAAAATCATTGCCCATTCTATTTCTACCGCAGACATGAGTAAAATAAAACATTACCACCAGGTGAATGACGATGTAAATATTGTAGATTTTGATAATATGACACAGCTTATTAATAATTTTGGGAAGACTTTAGAAAAATTAAGCCCTAAAAACTTTACCCCGAAGTATAATGATAAAGTACAATATTAATTGATTCTATATAATAATGAAACCGTCGAAAGGGCGGTTTTCTTCATAACTGTATGCCGCTTGCATGGTATAATCCTAAACAAGTGTTTGTAACAAAACAAGCCTTACTGAAACATATTAGTTAAAGTAAAAAAGGATTAAGAACGTCTTTTCCTTTATTTTACGTAATTTTGCTATCCAATTTTTCATTGAATGAAACCATTACAAAGAATACTCTATTTCGCGAAACCGCATCAAAAATACCTTTTCGGAAGTATGTTTTTCAACATCCTGTACTCTTTACTGAATATCTTATCTGTAGGAACTATGCTTCCTATTTTAGGATTAATGTTCGGTACCATAGAGAAACAGGCAAAAGAACCGGTATGGAGCGGAGCTTTTGGCGACTATTTCAATTATATTAAAGATAAAGCTTACTATTTTGTACAGACACAGATTGATCAGCATGGTGCCGTTTATGTACTTGCTGTTCTGTGTGCAATCACAGGTCTTTCATTTTTATTAAGAAATATTTTCAGATATATAGGTTCTTTCCTTTTGGTCAATTACCGTGTAGGTATTACCAAAGATCTCCGAACTGCAATGTATAATAAATTCCTGCAGCTTCCGGTTTCATTCTTTACAGAGCAGAGAAAAGGAGATATGATGTCCAGGATTTCCAATGATATTGGAGGTGTAGAAGGTGGAATCATGGGGGTACTGGTAGATATTATCAATGCTCCGTTCATGATTATCTCTTCTTTGATCGCATTATTTTTACTTTCCCCTCAGCTGACCCTGTTTTCACTGATTGTTTTCCCTGTGATGGGTTTGCTGATCTCATGGACAGGAAAAAGCTTGAAAAAACAGGCACATTATGCCCAGGCTGAGCTTGGAAATCTTTTCTCACTGGTAGATGAGACTTTAAAATCTTCTAAAGTAATTAAGATATTCAATGCGGATAAGATCCTTAAGAACAGATTTAACGAAACGACTACCAACTGGCAGAATTTTGCCATAGATATGAGCCGAAAAAGAGAACTTGCCTCTCCAATGAGTGAATTTCTGGGTTCTATCACCCATCCTGATTATTACATGGTATGCCGGAACGCAGATTTTAGAGGAGCAGACGATGAAGCCTCAGGCTTTCCTTGTTTTCATCGGAATGTTCTTCCAGATTCTTGATCCTGCAAAAAAACTTTCGAGCGCAATATCTTCTATTCAGGGAGGTATGGCAAGTTTAGAAAGAGTAGCAGAAGTTCTAGACTATGATTTAAAAGTGGAGGAAATTGCAGAGCCAATTTCTATTTCTACGTTAAATAACCAGATTGAATTCAAAAACATTGGATTCTATTATGATAAAGACAATGTTATCCTTAAAAACTTCTCACTGATCATTCCGAAAGGAAAAACAATAGCTCTTGTGGGCCAGAGTGGAAGCGGAAAAACAACAATTGCTAATCTTTTAGCAAGGTTCTATGATGTGAATGAAGGTCAGATTTTAATTGACGGAATTGATATTAAGCATTTAAAATTAAAGGAATACCGTCAGCTTCTGGGAATGGTAACCCAGGAATCTGTACTTTTCAATGATTCGGTTTACAATAACATCCTGATGGGTAAACCTGAAGCAACCAAAGAACAAGTAGTAGAAGCTGCAAAAATTGCGAACGCAGACAACTTTATTTCAAATCTTCCTGAAGGTTATGATTCTAATATTGGTGATGACGGAAATAAGCTTTCCGGTGGTCAGAAGCAGAGAGTTTCTATCGCCAGAGCTGTATTGAAAAATCCACCGGTGATGATTCTTGATGAGGCAACTTCTGCCCTGGATACGGAATCTGAAAGATTTGTTCAGGATGCCCTTGATAAAATGATGGAAAACAGAACTTCCCTTGTTATTGCCCACAGGCTATCAACCATTCAGAAGGCAGACTGGATCGTGGTAATGGAGAAAGGAATTGTTGTAGAACAGGGAACCCACCATGACCTTATTGCTAAAAAAGGGATGTACCACAAGCTTGTGGAACTTCAGAATTTTGATTAATCAATTATTTTTTTGAATTAAAGTCAGTAAAATGAATCCTATACAAGAGTACTTCTACAGAATCGATGAGCCTGAAAGAAGTACTCTTTTGTTTTTAAGGAAAAAGATCCTCGAATCTGATTCTGAGCATATCACTGAAACCTTAAGTTTTGGGCTTCCTTTTTTTAAGTATAAGAAAAAAATGTTGTGCTATCTTTACTACAGTAAAAAGCACAAACAACATTATGTAAGTTTCTATCACGGAGACAGGCTCAATCATCCTCTCCTACTTCAGGAGGGCAGGAAGAAGTTTAAAATACTTCTGATCAACATGGAAGAAGATTTGCCTGTTGAGATTATTCTAAACCTTGCAGAAGAGGTTAAGAAGTATATAAAATAAAAGCTGCGGCATGGTTTCACCATGCCGCAGCTTTTATTTAAGAACTTTTTTATTATTGTGTATTAATTCCGCTGAATTCTGCCTGTTTAACCGCCCATGCAATCATATTGGCAAACAGTATAGAGTTTTGCACCTGCATTCCTCCGGCCGAATATCCGTTTCCTGCGTAACCGTAAGAGGCTTTCTGAACAGGAAAATAGGCTCCTGTGCTTGGCGCTACAAATGGTTCTATAGTAGTACTTGCATAAGGGCTTCCGTTTGCATTTTCATTGCTTAAGAAACCTCCGTCTCCGAACCATATGAAATTCAGGCTACTGCTTCTCAGTCCGGAAATACCTGTTCTTGCAGTTGCACTGTTAATCGGCTGTGCATAGCTGTAAGGGACAAATCCACTTGTCAGACCTGAAATTCCAATTGTTGTGGAAGCATCTTCACCCCAGTTTTTCCCTCTTACGTCCCCGAAAGGACCATTCAATATAGGATCATCCGTATTAGAAAGAGCGTACACCGATCCTGCTCCCGCTCCATTGGAAGCTGAAATAGTAGGATCTGAAAAAATTCCTCTGAATAAATTCTGTGCTGTTCCTGTATCATCAGTTAAAGCAATCACAATTCCTTTTTTATTAAGATAGGAAGCAATATATCCTGCATCTGTAGCATTTGGCGTGTAAGAATAACCGATAATTACAATATCCGGCTTATTATTCAGGGCTGCCTGAAGTGCTGCAGAAGATGGCGAATTCCCCAGCGATGTATGGGTAAAGCCTTCATATTTTACAATACTTGAAGCCGTTGTTCCAAAATTAGAAGGAGAATCCATCAGGCTTCTGGAAGGTCCCGTAAAAGCGCTATATCCGTAAGCCGTTTCCAGACCTATGTGTAAAACTGTTTTTTTAGGAATCACTACAATAATATTGACATTACATGTCGTTGAAACTCCTCCCTGACTGTCAGAAGTAATGGTCATTGTTTTTACAGCGGTAGAAGATGGTGTTCCCGTACCGTTTAAGGTCACGTTTTGGGTTCCTGTAGCAGTAAATGTTCCGGAACCTCTGAATGAAATTCCATCTACCGTATTTGTCGTAATGGTATAACTTCCTAATGCAGAAACATTCACAGGTAAGGTAATGGTATTGGAAGCTGTAAGAGCTGTTCCTACTTTATAAACTCCATTGACAACAGCACTTCCACAACTCATGGTATAAGTTCCGGCAGGACTGAGAACGTTTATGGATACAGCCGGTGTACAGGTCACATCGTTTCCGTTGGCAGTCAGTGATACATCATCTGTCTGAATATTCAGAGGGCTGCCCTGTCCTGCAATCTGAATAGTCTGCACGCCGGTATTGAGGAAAGTTCCCGTTCCATAGAAGTTATATCCGTTGGGAGTAGTCCCCGAAATGGTGTAGTTTCCTATTTTAGTGACATTAACAGAAATACTCAGATAATTTGATGGGGTTAATTCCCTGCCCTTCACATAGGTCCCCATTGCTTTTGTATTGGAGCAGTCCACTGTAAATACAGCCTTTCCCAGCTGCCCGCAGACACTTTTCCATTCATCATCGGCGAGACTCCAGTAATTAAAGCAGCCCTCTGTTGTATTGTAGATGGTAAGGCCATCATCCTTAAGCTTATTAATGGTTATTGCATCTCTTTGGGTTTCGGTAAGACGGGGAATGAGTATTCCTTTATTGTTTCCGCCAGAAACCACATCCAAAACCGAATTTACATTAGGTATAGATGTGTTGATCCCTACTGCACCGTTCTGAGAGTAGAACTGTCCAAAAACCAAAAGCATAGCCAGAAGCAGAACTTTGATTTTCGCTGTTGTAGAATTTTTTTTCATCATTTTGAAATAATTATGTTTGTTATTTTTTAAACTGACATTTCAGCCAATACAAAAGTATCATCCATAACGGGTTATTGTCTAAAAAAAGTCTACGCAATACTACGCATGAGTAGTAAAGCGTACAGTCGATCAACATTTTATGTGAAAAATAATCAAAATATATGGGCGTATGATTATTGGAATTATTTAGAAAAATAAAAGATAAATAAGAAGACTATCTCTTATAAATGGACTTCCATTTAGCAATAGTATTCCGGCTGGTTTTGAAATGATTGGCTGTTTCCTGGTTGGTCAGCTTATTTTTATTTTGATAATTTAGAATCTCACGGATGGAAGATTCATCATAAGAACGTAATCTTTGGCTCTTAAACTCAACCGCATATTCTGCCTGACCAAAGATCAATCTGTTGAATTTCAGAATATCTATAGCGGTATTTAGGGAATCCAGTTTATTGATTATCAACGGATCGTTTATTTTATCAGGGAATTTCTCAGTGATAATATCAGTATATATTTGTTTGAAATCCGGCATGTCTATACTTTTTTCACCCACTTGTAAAGAGTAGTCTTAGGAATCTTGTACTTTATTATAATTTCTTTTATCGTCATTTCACCAGTCATTATCTTATTCAATATAAATACCTTAACCTCTTCTGTATAAACACTTTTCCTGAATTCAAGGGTAGAATTTCCCACCTTAACTGTTTTATTTATTTTCGTTGGTGGTGCATAAAGAATGAGATGGCCTGTAAATATCCTGAAGAAATCAAAATCCAAAAGTTTGCACCATCTTAGCAACTTATGGGTATCTATACTCTCCTGCAGATACATATCTTCTATTTCAGTTTCGGTACAGTTTAAAAATTTCATGATTCTTTCGGAAGGTATACGGAGCTCTTCTACTTTTGTTTTCACTAAACTTCCGATATGTATCTGTTTTAAATTCATCTTACAGCAAAAATATCAACAACAAAATGAATTAAAAGCCTATCCTTCTACGTAATACTACTCAGTCAAGTAAAAAAATTATATTTTGAGAATAAAACTGTTGATGTTCATTTCAGAAGGAATATCCAGCTTTTTCCTGATTCTGTATTTTTTACTTTCCACTGCTCTGATACTGCTGTTCGTACACTTTGCGATTTTCTTGGTATCAAAGTCAATCTTCATTAATGCACAGAAATAAAGTTCGGAATGAATAAGATTCGGATTTTTTGATAAAACAGCAGGAATAAAATGTGGGAAAAAGATCTGGAATTTATCAAAGAACAGCGGCGAGTTACTTTCTGCCAGGCTACAGATTTCACGGATATTTTCTTCTGTAAGATGATTGATGATCATTTGCTGCTTCAGGAGCCCGGTATTGGTTTTCTGCAAATCTTCTATAGTAGAGTCTTTTATTCTTGTATCTTTCATAAGCCCGAAGATCAGATCATCTTTCTGAGTAATAAAGGAGATATCCAGCAGAAATGAAGCTATGGAAAATAAAATATTAAGCAGTTTTATGGTTTTGAAATCCCCGGCCTCAAAAAAAATGCTTCTAGGAAGAAAATCAAAGTCAAAATATAAGCAGGCAACACAATTGGCACTGATTATAAAGGCAAGGATCAGGATTGAAATAAAGTTTTCCTTATAATTAAAAAAGAAAGGGATAGCAAATAAAAGTGAGAAATAGAAGTACTCTACTCCCGCATTTTTAAAAGTATAGATATGAAAGAAACTGATGATAAAAGCCAACAGGATAAAGACAAAAATGACACTTGTCTTTAATGTTTTTCTATAGCGGTTTGTCTTTCCTTTAACAGCCATTAAAAAAAGCCAGAAAAGTGTAGTGATCGTCAAAAACGTAGAGATAACTGCATCTCCGAAAAAGATAATGATGAATATTGAGTAAAATAAGAACAACAGAAAAAGGAATAGAAGATATTTATTAATGAGATTAAGATAATTACGCTCATCCTCATCATATAATTCCTCAGCTTCTCCACTGATCAATCGAAAGAATTTTTTAAAAATCATTGTGTCCTGTGTTTTTGTGTTATCATAAAGCTCAAGTTGCTTTTTGTACATGACAAACAACTTGAATTCATATTAATACTCATCAAATGCACAAAACAGCAGAACAATGAAATCTATCTGCAGTTTTTTGTTGAATGAAAGATTGTGAAGGTGTTTTTTTATTAATTATTAAGCCCATTACAAGCTTAGTAATTCGTATAATTTTTCAGCATATTTACGTAAAAAAATGGTATCCTACAGATTATAATCAATTAATACGCAAAAAATTAGTATGCTATAAATAAATTTAAATAAAAAAGAAATATTTTTTATTCTCACACCAGAAAAAGCACCGAATAAAATTTGATAAGAATAATATTCCTACAAAAATATTGATTTCAAGAAATATACTCCACAAAATGAGTACTCAATAGTACGCGTGCGTACAAAAACTAAGAAAATAGAATCCTGAAATTAAAACAGGTGAATCAGGTTGGAAATAGTTTAGTAAAATAGGCACAAAAAAAGGAGAAACTTAATTTCCCCTTTATATATATTTTGATGTTATTCTTTATTAATCTTTCATTTTGGCGATCACATCAAGCCCACCTTTGGTAATGTCTCCGATCTTACAAATAATTTCAGTGTCTAAAGGCAGAAAAACGTCCATTCTGGAACCGAATTTAATGAAACCGAACTCATGGCCGGCTTTTGCCTGATCTCCTTCATTACAATAGAAAACGATCCTTCTCGCCACATATCCTGCGATCTGTCTGAATACTACCTGATGATTGGTAGCTGTTTCTATGGCAACTGTAGTTCTTTCGTTCTCTGTAGAAGACTTTTCATGCCATGCAACAAGGTACTTTCCCGGATGATACTTTTTGTAGGTCACTTTTCCGGAAACCGGATATCGGCAGATATGAACATTCAGCGGCGACATGAAAATAGACACCTGAATGGCTTTTCCTTTCAGAAATTCAGTCTCATCCACTTCTTTGATCATTACTACCTTCCCGTCGACAGGAGCAATAACATTTTCCCTGTGTTCCAAAATATCACGTTCCGGAACTCTGAAGAACCAAAATACTAAACTGTAAACAACCAATAACGGCATAATGATCAGTAACGACCACATTTTAAGAAAATAAATAGCCAACACACTTATTATGATAAACAGTATCGTTGCTACGGTAATCGTTCCTTTCGATTCTCTGTGTAGTTTCATGAGATTAAATAAATTTTTCTAAAATAAAGTACAAATATACGACAGGAACGCAAATTAAAAAACTGTCCAGCCTGTCCAGCACTCCTCCATGCCCCGGAATGATGTTTCCGCTGTCTTTCACCCCAAAGTTTCTTTTAAGCTGGCTTTCTACAAGATCGCCTAACGGAGCAAATGCTGCCACCAGAAATCCTACGACCATCCAGTTTCCACGAAGTTCCGGCTGGTAGTGTTCTATAAAGTACGATAAAACCAAGGTTAATACCACTCCCCCGGCATATCCTTCCCACGTTTTCTTTGGAGAGATTTTAGGGGCCATTTTATGCTTTCCGAAAAATTTTCCGGTAAGGTAAGCAAAGGTATCACTGCTCCAGATAAGAATGAACAGAAACAGTACTTCCAGTGAAAACGTACCGTCATAGCTGGAAAATTTAGGCAATCCCAAGGCAAAGCTGAAAGGCAGTGCTACATAGATCACTGTAAAGATCAGCTTTCCGCTGTCGTAATATAATTCATTGGGATATTTGAACAGGGTAACCACTGCAATAGCGACCAGGGAAAGAGCAAGTATCTCATTCAGCCTGAAATCGAAAAAGAAATCGTGGTGGAAATATCGTTTGGAAAATACATAATAAATAAAGATAACCAACGGAAGCACAATCCATTTTTCATATCCTTTCCCAAACTTCATGATCTTGACACATTCCCAGCTCCCTACAAGAAGAAGAAGGGTCATGAGCCCGTGATACAGATATTCCTGTCTGATAAGACCCGGATGCATTTTGTTGATCAGCTGGGCACCCAGCGGTGTTGTGCAAAGAATGATAACGGCCACATAAACAAGTCCGGAAATGGTTCTTTGAATAAGGTTTTTGTCCAAAATGTAAAATTTATAAGTTGATGCTTAATCTTCAAGCAGCAATAAAAACAGTTTTGTATTGGTATGGGAAGAGGAATCTAAACTTGACTGCCCTCCACTGATGGAAGTAAGGTTTTTGATATTACCGTTTCTTTTTATTTTTCCCATCGCATCATTAAGGTTGTTTACAATCTGTGAAACATTGGCCATAATAATAATCTTACCGGGAAGTCTTGAAGAATGGTAATGCAGGATATTGTTATGAGAAAGCATTATTCTTCCGTCATAGGCAATAAGATACTCGCAGGTGATAAAGGCAGCGTCATTGGAATTCTCCATTTCTGAAGTATAAGGTACCTTTACTACATTTAAAAAGCTCTGAAGCTCTTTGTCCCAGCAGAAAAGATTTCCAATGCCTTCTATCTTGACAATTTGGTTCAAAGTCTGTAGAGCCTCCGCTTCATCTGCACAATAATTAAAAAATCCTCCCGAATGCGTAAATAATTGGGCAAACTTATAGTCAAGATCCGCATTTTTCAGCGAATCCCCGAGCTTCTCCAGACTCTGCTTTTCCTCTTCCTCAGGCTGGTTGGTAAGTTTGCTTACAATCCTCTTGAATAAATTCAACTTAATTTATTTTTAATCAACTTTATACAAAAATAGAAAATTATTACAATAGATTCTAAAAATGTGTCTTTAAATATGAAAAAACCTGACAATTCTTTAAGACTGTCAGGTTTTTTTTCAATATATTTTGGAAGTATTTTAAAGTTGAGTCGGGCTGTCGGGAGCCTGAATTTCACTTTCTTCTTCCTTGTCTTTAATTACGATCTGTTCATCGGGTCCTTTTGCTGTGGAAATAATGCTTGTAACAGGTCTTTCTGTCAATTCAGGGTCCCACGCTCTTTTACCGAATATATCTTCAAGATCTTCGCGGAATATCACTTCTTTTTCTAAAAGCTTATTCGCTAAAGCATCCAGTTTATCTTTATTTTCCGTAAGGATACGAACTGCTCTCTCGTATTGGTTTTCAATAATAGATTTGATCTCAACATCAATCTTGTTCGCAGTTTCTTCAGAATATGGTTTTCCGAAATTATATTCAGACTGTCCTGAGCTGTCATAGTATGAAATATTACCAATGGTAGGACTTAAACCATAAACAGTAACCATAGCCTGTGCTCTTTTCGTTACAGATTCCAGGTCAGACAGTGCACCGGTTGAAATATTGTTAAAAATCACCTGCTCTGCTGCTCTACCTCCTAACGTTGCACACAATTCGTCCAACATCTGTTCTGTAGTGGTCAGTTGTCTTTCTTCCGGAAGATACCATGCTGCTCCTAAAGAACGACCTCTCGGAACGATAGTCACTTTTAAAAGTGGCGCCGCATGTTCTACCAACCATGAAATGGTAGCGTGGCCTGCCTCATGATAAGCAACTCTTCTTTTTTCAGAAGGTTTAATGGCCATATTTTTCTTCTCAAGACCTCCGATAATTCTATCTACCGCATCAAGGAAATCCTGTTTAGTTACGGAAGTATGGCTGTTTCTAGCTGCAATTAATGCTGCTTCGTTACAAACATTAGCGATATCTGCTCCACTGAACCCCGGAGTTTGTTTCGCTAAAAAGTCTCTGTCAACCGTATCATCTAATTTGATTTTCAACAAATGAACATCAAAAATCTCTCTTCTTTCATGTAATTCCGGAAGGTCTACATAAATTGAACGGTCGAAACGTCCTGCTCTCATCAAGGCTTTATCAAGGATATCCGCTCTGTTGGTAGCAGCCATTACAATTACGTTAACGTCTGTTCCAAAACCATCCATCTCAGTAAGAAGCTGGTTAAGGGTATTTTCTCTTTCGTCGTTCCCTCCTGAGAAATTATTCTTTCCTCTGGCACGTCCGATAGCATCAATCTCATCGATGAAGATGATTGCCGGAGATTTAGCTTTTGCCTGGGCAAAAAGATCTCTTACTCTCGACGCACCTACTCCAACGAACATTTCTACGAAATCTGAACCTGAAAGGGAGAAGAATGGTACTTTGGCTTCACCTGCAACAGCTTTTGCCAATAATGTTTTACCGGTTCCCGGAGGTCCTACCAAAAGTACCCCTTTAGGGATTTTACCTCCCAGTCTGGTATATTTTTCGGAATTTTTCAAGAAGTCTACCACTTCCTGTACTTCTTCTTTAGCTCCTTCAAGACCTGCAACATCTTTGAATGTCACCTGAATTCTTTCTTTTTCGTCAAAAAGCTTTGCTTTTGATTTCCCGATTGAGAAGATCTGTCCGCCAGGACCTCCGCCACCGCCCATCTTTCTGAAAAGAAGGAAGTAGAAAAGTCCTAATATCGCGATCCATATCAATGCTGAAACCAGAATATCCATGAATGGATTTTTACCAGCTCCATAATCTTTAGTGGTTTTGATATTGGCATCTGCAGCTTTTATCTGATCAAATTTTTGAAGGAAAAGCTGAAGGTCTCCGTATTTTACAGAAAAATCTGCTTTTGGAGCCATTTCGAATGCAGAAAGAGGATTATTATTTGGACTGGCCGTTTTATTGACCATTGCCGTCTTTGCTGCTTTCGTTAGAAAAACATCAGCCTTCTCTGTGTCTTTGTATATGATAACGTTTTGGACCTTTCCTGCCTGCATTTCCCTAAAGAAAGCATCCTCATCAATAGATTTTGCACTGTCGCCCCCTAAAAAATTGGAGCCGAAAAATAACAAAAGAGCCACGATTGCAATTGGAAAAAACCAGTTGAATCCTTTATTGTTCATTTATACTTTTTAAAATTTAAAATTAATTTTCGATTTTGGTGATTGCTGCATCTCCCCAAAGTTCTTCAATATCGTAATATTCACGTATTTCTTTTTGGAAAATATGCACTACCACAGTTACGTAATCTACCAAAACCCACATTGAGTTTTCGGTACCTTCTACATGCCAGGGTCTATCTTTAAGATCATTTCTCACTTTTTTCTCAACACTTCCTGCTAATGCAGAAACCTGTGTATTGGAGTTTCCGCTACAAATTATAAAAGTTTCCGCTACAGAATTTTCAATTTTCGAAAGATCAAAAATCATAATATCTTCACCCTTTACGTCCTGAATGGCTTCAACAATTTTATCTATTAGTGCCTGCTTTTCTGCTGTTTTATTCATTAAAATATCTATAATCTGCAAATTTATTGTTTTTCTTTTACTTTAGCCTTACTTTTAGCCCTTTAAAGTCTTAAAGTTTTCTTAAATGAGTCAATTATTCCACTTAAAAGAATGCTCTTCTACTAATGACGAAGTTTCAAGGTTTTTACTTTATGAAAATTCAGATTTTATAGGACTCTCTACATTCAATCAAACCAAAGGCCGCGGACAATATGGAAATACATGGGCAGCTGCCGCCGGAAAAAACATTGCCTACACGCTTGCTGTGAAGGCGGAAAGCTTTCTGCTCTCAGATTTTATATTCAATTATTATACCGCTGTTGTCATTCGGGATTTACTTGCCAATATGACTGACAATGCAGTGAAAATAAAGTGGCCGAATGATATTATCCTTAAAAATAAAAAAATCGTTGGAATTCTGATTGAAAAGAAAAAAATTAATCAAAATAATTATTTCATCATCGGAGCAGGACTCAATGTTCTTCAGGATAATTTTGACGAGATATCTCATGCAGGATCACTACTGACGCAGACAGGAAAGGTTTTTGATCTTGATGAATTCACCATGAAGCTTCATGAATATTTGACAGAAAGACTGAAAAATATTCCGACTAAAAAAGAGATCATTGAACTTTTTAATCATCATTTATTCCGAAAGGATGAGATATCGGTCTTTGAAATTGAAAAAGAGCGACAAAATGGCATTATCCGCCAGGCTGACGAAAAAGGTGAGCTTTGGATTGAGCTGGAGAAAGACGGATTAAAATCTTTTTATCATAAAGAGGTTAAACTTCTTTACTGATTGGCTCTTTTCAGGTAAAGGTATAGGGTAAGCGGAAGAAAAACCATATTAGGAAGCCACATAGCGACAGCCGGTGACAGGCTTTTATTCTCTGAAACTACTTTCAATGCCTCAAATGAGAACACGAATACAAACGCCAGAGAGATCCCTATTGCAAGATTTACTCCAAGTCCTCCTCTTTTTTTCTGGGAAGCCAGGGAAAGGGCTAAAAACGTTAATATAATAATAGAAACAGGCATTGAGGTTCTCTGGTGAAACTCATTAAGATAAGAATTCAGGTTGCTGTTTCCTCTTTCTTTTTCCCTGTCGATGAATTTGATAAGTTCGGGGGTGGTTTTATTCTGGCCAAGAAGTTCATTCGGGAAGAGTTCTTCGGGGGAATGCCCATAGTTTTTCCTTAGTTCTACACCATTACCCAGTTTTTCAGTATTATCTTTATTAATGGTTTTTTCAAGATAATTGGTAATTGTAAACTGTTTTTTAGCTTTATCCCAGTAGACCTCCGATGCCTTCAGTTCGTAGGTCATCTTCCTGGTTTTATCAAATTTCTGATACACAAATCCTGAACCCCTGTTTTCTCTTTTGTTCCAGGAGTTGACGAAGATGTATTCTGTTTTGCTGAGCTGCGCAGATGCAGGAGCGGTTCCCAAAATCTTTTCTTTGTTTGCCGCATTATAGGTATAAGCCTCCAGTTGATTCTTCTTTATATTAGCCCATGGCAGCACCATATGGTTTACCAGCAGCGATATCATCGCAATCAAAATAGAAGTATATAAATAAGGCTTTGCAAATCTGTGAAAACTGGCCCCACTACTGATAACAGCAACAATTTCCGTATTATTAGCCATTCTGGACGTAAAATAAATCACAGAAATAAATACAAGAATAGAAAGAAAGGTCACTATAAGGTTGATGATCCAGAACGGATAAAAATGGATCAAAAAGTACATCAGATCCAGTTTGGGATCGATTGCTTTTGCGTTTTCTATCCTGGGAATTTTCTGCTGAACATCGATCACAAGTACAACTACAGACAGCAATATCAGCATGAAACTGAATGTTCCAAGGTACTTTTTGATGATATATTTGTCTATAATTTTGATCATGATCTTTCTGTTTTTAAAGTCTCTGTCTCAGAACCGGGACTATAGATTTCTTCCATTCGTAGAAATCGCCTGCAATAATATGTTCTCTTGCTACTTTTACAAGGTCCAAATAAAATGCAAGGTTATGAATTGATGCGATCTGTTTTGCAAGATATTCTTTTGACACAAACAAATGGCGCAAATAGGCTTTTGAATATTCTCTATCTACGAAACTTGTTCCGAATTCGTCTAAAGGTGAAAAATCCTGCTTCCATTTTTCATTTTTAAGATTCATAACACCCTGCCAGGTGAAAAGCATTGCATTTCTTGCATTTCTTGTAGGCATTACACAATCCATCATATCAATTCCTAAACCAATTGACTCAAGAATATTCCAAGGAGTTCCTACACCCATTAGATATCTTGGTTTGTCTTTTGGAAGAATGTCCGTCACTTCATCAGTGATTCTGTATAGTTCTTCTTCAGGCTCACCAACGGAAAGACCTCCGATAGCATTCCCTTCTGCACCGGCTTCAGAAATCACTTCGGCAGAAATTTTTCTTAAATCTGAATAGGTAGATCCCTGAACAATGGGGAAAAACCGTTGTTTATGACCATACAATTCAGGATTTTTTTCATTCCAGTCAATACATCTTTTTAACCAGCGATGCGTCATTTCCATCGAAGCTTTTACCTGATTATATTCGGAAGGATAAGCAACACATTCATCAAAAGCCATGAAAATATCAGCTCCGATCTGTCTTTGGATTTCCATTGATTTTTCAGGAGTAAATAGGTGATAGCTTCCATCGATATGAGATTTAAATTTCACTCCTTCTTCGGACATTTTTCTGCTTTTGGAAAGTGAAAAAACCTGAAAGCCTCCTGAATCGGTCAGAATAGGAAGATCCCAGTTCATGAATTTATGCAGTCCTCCTGCCGCTTCCATGGTTTCCATTCCCGGACGAAGGTACAGGTGGTAAGTATTGCCCAAAATAATCTGGGCTTTAATGTCTTCTTTTAATTCTCTCTGATGAACTGTTTTTACACTTGCTACAGTTCCTACAGGCATAAAGATAGGCGTCTGAATCTTACCATGATCTGTGGTGATCTCTCCTGCTCTTGCTTTTCCTTCAGAGGTTTTTTCTATATTAAAAAATTTCATTCGTATATTTTCTTTGTTTAACCATTATTATTCTGTTTTGTAACAGAATATGGTTTCTGCATCATTATTATCTGTTTAAGAAGGGTAAATTCCCGTTGCTTTTCTGCTTATCCTTGATGTATTTATCTGCTTTTGGGTCTTTCTTCAATATAATTTGTTGAGCCTCTTCTGCAATATCTTTCATTTTGTCTTTGATGACATAATATTTAAAGCTTTCTACAAAATCTTCAGATTTTACTTTATGGGCTTTAAGAACAAATCTTGTTCCTGCTTCCAGATTTTTATTCGGGTAGAGGTTGATAGCCTGATCATTTATAGTAAGATCAGCCAGAATCTCAGCCATCACTTCTTTATCGAGCAGGTTTTTAGGCTTATCGATATAGTCACCGCATGAAAACATGCCAAGCATTACGAAAATGAAGATCAGTTTTTTCATAATCTGTTGATTATAGATTTCCATTTTAAGTTTAGAACACCAAATACGGCTTCATGAATAATACCACCGTTCATTTTACTTTCTCCTAAAATTCTGTTTGTAAATATAATAGGAACTTCTACAATTCTGAAACCTTTTTTAAATGCTCTGAATTTCATTTCGATCTGAAATCCATATCCTTTTAGCTTTACGTTATCCAGTCCTATATCTTCCAGCACTTTTCTTGAGAAGCACACAAATCCTGCCGTAGTATCATGGATAGGAAGTCCGAGAATAAATCTTACATATTTGGAGGCAAAATAGGAAAGAAGAACTCTTCCCATGGGCCAGTTTACCACATTTACTCCTTTTGAATAACGGGAACCTATCGCCATATCAGCATTCAGACAGGCTTCAAAAAGTTTGGGCAAATCATTGGGATTGTGTGAAAAATCGGCATCCATTTCAAAAATATAGTCATATTTATTTTCAAGTGCCCATTTAAATCCGTGGATATAAGCCTTTCCTAAACCGTCTTTTATGTGTCTTACAGACAGGTGAAGATAGTGTGGAAATCTTTTCTGAAGCTCTTTAACGAGTTCTGCTGTTCCATCCGGAGAAGAATCATCTACAACCAAAACATGAAAGTCATCTTCCAACGCAAAAACCGCGGAAATAATATTTTCAATATTTTCCTTTTCGTTATAGGTAGGGATGATGACGAGCTTTTTCATTTCAGTTTGCAAAGATAGTTTATTTAACCTTTTTATTTTATACAAAATAATCTATAATTTTGCAAAAAATATTCCGTTGCCTTTATCACAAAACTTTATAAACCACGTAAGAATACCTGAGAACAATGACTGGGTAATCTTTATACTTATAGGATGTATATTCCTGTATGTTTTCATGATGAACATCATAGAAAGGGATGCCAGCCTGAAAGACTTCCTGCTTCAGAAGTATTTTGATGCAAGCAATAACCTTCCCAGCTGGATTATCACGTCCTGTGTAACAGCACTTACACTTGCTGTTTTGATTTCTCAATACATCCCTATCGTACCGAAATATATTGCCGATCTGCAACTTTTTGGTTATCAACTGAATAAATTCGGTTACACATTTCTGGTCGTTTTATTTTTTTATCTGACAAAATGCGCACTTGGCTTTTTATTTTATCAAAGCATAGGTGATGGCAAAAAATGGACTATTTTTTATTTTACCTCCACAAAATTCTACTTCATTCTTTCATTTTTGCTGATAATTCTGTGTGTAACCCACTATTATTTCCCCGTAGACAGAAATAAAATATTTTCATACTACTTCTACTTCTTTGCATTTGTCGCAGTTTTCAAGATTTCCTTCTATTTGTTTCACAAAAACAATATACTTCCCGAAAAATGGTATTATAAATTTTTGTATATTTGCACCCTCCAAATAGCACCTTTATTGTTGCTTTGGAAGTTGTTATTTTTTTAATAAAAGTCAATGATGAGAATAAAGTCTATATTGGTTTCTCAACCAGCGCCTAGTGAGTCTTCTCCATATCTGGATATAGCAAAGAAGGAAAAAATAAAGATTGATTTCCGTCCTTTCATCCATGTCGAAGGAGTTGACAACAAAGAACTCAGAACACAAAAGATAGATCTGACGCAATATACTGGGATCATTTTTACCAGCAAAAATGCGATAGACCATTACTTCAGACTTGCCGAAGAACTGCGTTTTGCGGTTCCGGATACTATGAGATATATCTGCCAGTCTGAGGCGATTGCCAACTATCTTCAGAAGCACATTGTATACAGAAAGAGAAAGATCAGCTTTGGGGAAAAAAACTTCGCAGATCTCTTGCCTCTGTTCAAAAAATTTCCAACTGAAAAATATCTTCTCCCTTCTTCAGACATGATGAGCCCGGATATTGTGAAAACAATGGAAACAGCTAACGTTGACTGGACAAGAGCGATTATGTACAGAACGGTATGCAGTGATTTGACAGATATCAATGCCAAGGATTATGATATGCTGATCTTTTTCAGTCCGCAAGGAATTAAATCTCTGCAGCAGAATTTCCCAGACTTCAAACAGGAAGAAACGAAGATTGGTGTTTTCGGAAACACGACTTTGGCAGCGGCTGAAGATGCAGGCCTAACAGTAGATCTTATGGCTCCCACAAAGGAAACTCCATCTATGACAATGGCACTTGAAAAGTATATTAAAGCTCTTCATAAATAGTCTTTAATACCAACATAAAAATAGCCGTCTTTTCAATACAGGAAAGATGGTTTTTTTTTAACTAAATTTGAACAAGAATTAATATTGAATGTAACGTTCCCAATAAACTTTCAAAGTGAAAATGTAAAAGAACGTTCCATCCGGCCCAATAAACTTAAAATATTCGGATGAAAGCTCCACAGGCAAAAAAAATAGAAAAAATACTAGAAATACACGGCGACAGAAGAACTGATAATTACTTCTGGCTTAATGAAAGGGAAAATCCCGAAGTCACCCAATACCTTGAAGAAGAAAATGCCTACGCAGAGCTGATGATGAAAGATACAGAAGCTTTTCAGGAAGAGCTCTTTGAAGAAATGAAAGCTCGTTATAAAAAAGACGATGAATCTCTTCCCTATTTCTTTAATGGGTATTGGTACATTGTACGTTATGAAGAAGGAAAAGAATATCCTATTTTCTGCAGAAAGCACAAAAGCCTGGATAATGCAGAAGAGATCCTCATTGACGTTAATATCTTAGCAGAGGGCGAAACTTATTTTGAAGTGGGCAGCGTTGCCGTTTCTCCCAATAATGAGTTGGTTTCTTTTTCGTCAGATAATGTAAGCCGCAGAATTTATACCATCAATTTCAAAAATCTTATCACAGGAGAAGTTTTCTCTGATCAGATATTGAACACAACAGGAAAAGCAGTTTGGGCAAATGACAATGAGCATGTTTTCTATATCAGAAAAGATGACAGCTTGCGTGCTTTTCAGGTTTACAGACATAAACTGGGTACAGATTCTTCTGAAGACATTCTGATCTTTCACGAAGAAGATGATACGTTTGATGTGAATGTTTTCAAGACAAAATCAATGGAATATATTTTCATTGCAAGCTCAAGTACAATTTCTGACGAACACCGATTTATTCCTTCTGACAATGTCTTTGCAGACTGGAAAATTATCCAGCCAAGAATAGAGGATCTGGAATATTCTGTAGAACATTATGAAGATGAATTTTACATCATCACCAATGCAGACGATGCCATCAATTTTAAGATCGTAAAAACTAAAATTGATAATTGCGGTATGGAAAACTGGGTAGATGTAATTCCACACCGTGCCGAAGTATTGCTGGAAGGTTTTGAAATTTTCAGAGATTATCTGGTTCTTGAAGAAAGAGAAGAAGGACTTCTTCAGATCAAAATCATTGATGAGAAAACCCAGGAAGCCTATTATCTTCCTTTCTCTGATCCTACGTATACAGCATATATCGGAATCAACATGGAATTTGACACCGAGGTTCTTCGTTACGGGTACACTTCACTGACTCAACCTAGTTCAACCTACGAGTATAATATGAAGGAGAAAACTACTCAGCTCCTAAAACAGCAGGAAGTTCTGGGTGGAAAATTCATTCCTGAAAATTATATCTCAGAAAGAATCTGGGCAGAATCCAGAGATGGAGAAACGAGAATCCCGATTTCACTGGTTTACCATAAAGACACTAAAAAAACAGCAGATACCCCACTTCTTTTATATGGCTACGGAAGCTACGGACATACTGTGGATGCCAGTTTCTCGAATGTGAGGCTTTCTATTTTAGACAGAGGATTTATTTATGCTATTGCACACATCCGCGGTGGAGAATACCTTGGAAGAGAATGGTATGAAGACGGGAAAATGCTTTATAAGAAAAATACATTTTTCGATTTTATTGATGCAGGAAAGCATTTAATTAAGGAAAATTATACATCATCAAACCACATGTATGCGATGGGTGGAAGCGCCGGCGGACTTCTTGTAGGAGCTGTGGTGAATTACGAACCAAAGCTTTTTAACGGGATTGTAGCACAGGTACCTTTCGTGGACGTGGTTACTACCATGCTGGATGAAACCATTCCTTTGACAACCGGGGAATATGACGAATGGGGAAATCCAAATGACAAAGAATATTATCAGTACATGAAAGAATACTCGCCTTACGATAATGTTGAAGCAAAAGATTATCCTCATATGCTGATTACAACAGGTCTTCATGATTCTCAGGTGCAGTACTGGGAGCCAGCTAAATGGACAGCAAAATTGAGAGAACTGAAGACAGATAATAATCTCTTGCTTTTCAAAACAGATATGAGCTCCGGACATGGTGGTGCAAGCGGAAGATTTGAATCATTGAAAGAAGATGCGTTAGAATTTGCGTTCTTATTAAAATTAGAAAATACAAAAAAATGATTAACGAAGGGGAATATTGGAAAAAGATAGAACAGTTTTTTGAAGATAATTTCGAAACTGAAAAAAATCCACCGATTGAAACACTGTTGTTTCTGATCGGATTGCAGGAGCTTGGAAGTGGCCAGCAAAAATATACAAAAGAAGACAAGGTTAATTTGATCCACATTGCGGTATGCAGATTATTGGAACCTTTCGGGTACTATAAATTCACCCATTATGAAGATGGATGGCCACAATATGACAAACTGGAAGATCTTCCTGAGCTGCGTCCAAATGAACAGTCTCTTCTAATGAAAAAGGCGATTATACAGTATTTTCAAGAAGAAGAACTAATTTAATTTGTTGATGTAAGATCAGAAATTAAAAGAAGGAATATTATAAAATCCAATAGGGACGGGCTTTAGCCCGTCTTTTCTTTAATACATACCCAAAGGCTTTAGCCAAAATATAATAAGAACAATTTTGATATTCAGCAAATGTTCCCATTATTTGAGGACTCCTTCCAGCTGGCTTAGCCCCATTTTAAACCCCTCTTCAAAACCCATTTCCAGCATTTGTTTCATGGTTTCCGTAGATGAAAAATGAATATTTACCGTCACCTTGACACCTTCTTCTGTCCCTGTAAATCCGAACAACCATTTTGATTGGGCAAAATCTTCATTAATATTTCCTTTTTCATCACAGAAAGAATCCGTTCCGTCAAAACTTCGGTGTTTCATAATCTCTCCATATTGCACCTGCGCATACATTTTTTCACCATCAGGACCTACCATGGCATAATGCCAGATTCCGCCTTCATTAAAATCTTGCTTTACCGTTTCACATTTCCAGGGTTTTGGAGCCCACCACTGATCTAATAATTTGGATTGGGTAAAATAATCCCACACTTTTGACACATCAGCATCATAAATTTTCATAACGTAGATACTATGCGATTCAAAATCTTTGTTGAAAACAATATTAGATTTCATAAGTAATTATTTTAAACAAAGCTAGTTATTTTATCTGTTGACAGGACTTTTCATAGGACAAGTAATTTTAAATTCATAAATAAATGTTAAAAAACTCACTTTTAAGAGAAATTAAACAATTATTTGGCTCGTTTTTTGTTTATGAAGTCTTAAAATAATTAATTTTAACATTCATTTTTTCATATACATAAATCAACTAAATGAATAATAAATTCATCCCAATAATTTCGGTGTTTATGACGATCTCACTGATTGTTTTTGTTACGCTTCAATTTTATTGGTTGAAAGGCTATTATGGCGCTCTGGAACAGGAATTTTCAAACAAGGTGTATTCTGCATTAGAAAACACAGCGAAAAATATTGAAGAAATTGAAGCTGATAAATATTTGAATAAAGATTACAGTAATCTAAGAAACAATATTCTTGCCAATAAGGATCAGCCTTCCTTAACGACCATTCAGCAAGTGGAAGACTCCGGTACACAACGCCAAATCATCTATTCCAAAAATATTATCTCAAAAACGGATCTTCCCATCTCTTTAAAAGGAGACTCTTTGAAGATGACCACTTTATATACTGATAATGCTGCTTATAAAGTAAAAAAAGATACAACAAACCGTGAGATCCTTACTTCTGATATTAATAATGATATTGAAAACGGAGATTATGCCGTAAAAGAATTTGTAAAAGTGCTTGGTGCCAATCTTCCTATTGCAAAAAGGGTTGATCCCACTATTCTTGATTCTGTGATCGCCAAAGAGCTGAAAATAAGAGGAATCTCATCAAAATTCGGATTTGGAGTTGTTGACAAAAACAACAAACTTACAAGTGTCGTCAATAAGGCATATAAAGAGAAAAAGGATAGCAATACTTACAGTTATCCTCTGTTCACAGATAAAAACCAGACTTTATACAGTCTGGCTTTAGTATTTCCCAAAAAAGAATATTCACTGGCAATGAATAACTGGCCGATGCTTCTTGGAACTTTCCTTTCATTGCTGACCATTCTGGGAATTTATATTATTTCCATTAATTATATGATGAGGCAGAAAAAGCTGGCAGAAGTGAAGACCGATTTCATCAACAATATGTCTCACGAGTTTAAAACTCCACTCGCAACAATTTCTGTGGCAACAGATTCATTAGCCAATGACAAGATCGCTACAAATCCTGATAAGGTAAAATATTATTCGGAACTGATTAAACAGGAAAACCTGAGAATGAAGAAACAGGTAGAAAATGTTCTGAATATGTCTAAACTTGAGAGAAATGAGGTTGAGCTGTTCTTAAGGGAAGCCAATGTACGGGAACTGATCAAAAGAACGACAGAATCATTCAATCTTATTGTAAAACAGAGAAACGGGACATTGACGCAGGAATTCAACGCTACAAATTATAATTTTAAAATCGACGAATTCCATATTTCAAATATGCTGGTGAATTTATTGGACAATGCCAATAAGTATTCTCCGGAAACTCCTGAAATACTTGTAAGGACAAGAAACGAAGGAAACTGGTACGTTATTGAAATTTCCGATAAAGGAATGGGAATGGAAACCGAAAATAAGACCAAAATTTTCGAAAAATTCTTTAGGGAAGAAACCGGAAACATCCACAATGTAAAAGGACAGGGACTGGGACTTTCTTATGTAAAGAAAATTGTAGAACTGCACAAAGGACAGATCATCGTAGACTCTCATAAAGAAAAAGGAAGCACGTTTACGATAAAACTGCCGATGAGCTAAATCATAAATGATGAAATCATAGATAAGAGTCATTTATAAAAAAATAGAACCAAATAACAAAATATAGAAGATAGAGTGAGAACGTTCATTCTTAATTTTTAATCATTAATTTTAATTATTAAAATCATGAGCAACAGAATATTATTAGTAGAAGACGATCAGAGTTTCGGAGCAGTGCTGAAGGATTATTTAACGATCAATAACTTTGAGGTAACCCTTGCAACAGACGGAGAACAGGGTTTGAAAGAATTTACAGAAAATGAATTTGACATCTGTATTTTTGATGTAATGATGCCTAAAAAAGATGGGTTTTCATTAGCTGAAGACGTAAAAAAAATTGACAAAAACACACCTATCATATTCCTTACGGCAAGAAATATGAGAGAAGATATCCTGAAAGGATATCAGTTGGGTGCAGACGACTATATTACAAAGCCGTTTGATACAGAACTTCTTTTATACAAGATCAAAGCCATCCTGCAGAGAAGCTCTACTTTAGAGAATGAAGAGCAGGAGCAGTTTAAGATCAGCAATATTTTCTTTGATTCTATGCTGAGACAGCTGAAAGTAGGTGATAAAGAATACAAATTGTCTCCAAAAGAAAATGAGCTATTGAAACTTCTTTGTATCCACAGAAATGATTTCATGCCAAGAGATCTTGCCTTGAGAAAGATCTGGAAAAAGGAAAACTACTTTACAGCAAGAAGTATGGACGTATATATCGCCAAGCTTCGTAAGCTGCTCAAAGATGACGAAGGATTGGAAATCATCAACGTTCACGGAGAAGGATTTAGACTTTTAGTTAAAAATTAAGTCTAAAATCACATTATAAATATAAAATTAGCAAAACAATTAAAAATGTTTTGCTAATTTTGTTTCATACCGATTGGATATGAAAAATACATTCTTAGGCATTATCACTATTTCCGTGTTAGCTGTTTCATGCAATAAAGATGAAAGACCTACTTATTTAAAAGAAGAAGCAGGTATTCAGCAACCTAACTTGGCTGTTAATTCAACTTCTAAAACCGCTCTTATGGATCAGGCAGGCGTACAGTCCAATCCAAATCCTGCTCCCATTACAGCAGCACCAGGAATAAAGAATCCTCCACACGGACAGCCGGGTCACCGATGTGATATTCCCGTAGGACAGCCTCTTAATGTAAGCCCTACAGCCATACAGACTGCTCCGGGTCAAAATCCAAACAATGCTATTAAGATCGATGCCACTACAATGTCAGCAGGAAAAGTAGCCGTTGACAATAGCGGGAAACAGGTTAAAACTGCTCCGGGTATGAACCCTCCCCACGGACAGCCAGGCCACCGATGTGATATTCCCGTAGGGCAACCTTTAAACAGTAAACCAGCACCAGCTCCACAACCTGTTCAAAGTTCAGCACAAAATACCCCTGCTCCTGTAGCAGCGCCGGCACCAACCGGTGAAAAACCAAAACTGAATCCCGCTCATGGAGAACCATGGCACAACTGCGCCTTAAAAGTTGGTGATCCTTTGTCATAAATTTTGTATTTTTGCAGAGATGAAGCTGTTTCATATACTTGCAGTTATTTTTTGTCTAGGAGTTTTTTTAGTTCCTAAAGGCAGCTTCTATTCTCAATCCATGCAGGAAACCTGTTGTAAAACCAAGTCGGAAAAGAGTGACTGCTGCAAAAGCCACACTTCAAAAAACGGCAAAGACCACGATACAAAGTCTTCATGTAATGATGACTGCTGTTCAACTTGTGTGGCATGCTATACGTATATAGAGACCCCTTTTTCTAAAAATTTACATTTCGAACTGTCTTATTACAAGGCTAATAAGAATCCTCAGTTCCGATATTCACCACCTCATTTATCAGACCGTTTAAAAGAGATCTGGCAACCGCCTAAACTGGGTTAATTACTGCACAGTGAGTCCGTTAAATATTTTAATGGATCGTTTTAATTAATCTAAACTTTTAAACAAAATGAAATTATATATTTCCAAGTTCATTCTTGGTCTAATGATCCTGTCTGTACAATTTATTTCTGCACAAAACCTTTTAAAAAGCCAGCACAAAGTCAAAGGAAACTGCGAAATGTGCCAATCGAGAATAGAAACCGCCGCCAAAAAGGCAGGTGCTAAAACGGCTGTTTATTCTATTGATCTGCAGACTTTAACCCTGGAAACCGACAATAAGGTTTCCACAGATGAGATTTTAAAGAAAGTAGCCGACGCCGGTCACGACAATGAAAAATTCAAATCACCTGATAATATTTACCAAGGTCTTCCGGGATGCTGTCACTATGAAAGAGATCTTCAGCCGGCTGCAACAGAAGCTCATCAGCATCATGCTAATCAGGATAACGAGTTTTATGTAAAAGGAAACTGCGCTTCCTGTAAAGCAAGAATCGAAAAGGCAGCAAAAGCGGCTGGCGCAGATTCGGCGGAATGGAGTGCAGAAAAACAGACGGTAACTTTAAAGTATGATCCTTCAAAAACCTCATCGGATAAAGTTTTAAAAGCCATTGCGGATGCAGGTCATGACAACGAAAAGTATAAAACATCTGATGCTGTTTATAAAAATTTGCCGGGATGCTGTTTGTACGATAGGGATATTCCTTTCGGGGAAGCTAATCCAAACGTTCATTTTGAGGAGGGAACGAAGCATGAAGACCATGAAACTTCTACCCACACTGAAAATCATGAATCTTCTGAAAAAAACATTGAAGGGGTAATGATTACAGGTTCAAAAGCAGCAACTGCATTAAGTAAAAAGGAAGCAGGTCTTGTCTTTAATATTGATAAAAAGGAATTACTGAAAGCTGCCTGTTGTAATCTGTCAGAAAGTTTTGAAACCAATGCGACAGTAGATGTTTCCTTCAGTAATGCCGTTACAGGAACGAAGCAACTTAAAATGCTGGGGTTAGATCAAAAATATACCAGTTTAACGAAGGAGCTTCTACCGGAGATCAGAGGTCTTGCATCAGCGTACGGACTGAATTTCATTCCCGGAAGATGGATCGAAAGTATTCAGCTGACAAAAGGTGGAAGTACGGTAACAAACGGTTATGAAAGCATTACAGGACAGATCAATACTGAACTTTTAAAGAATGCCAAAGAGCCTGAAACTTCTTTAAATATTTTCGCTGATTTCAATGGAAGAGCGGAAGCCAATATCACGAACGTCTCCCCTATTAACGATAAATGGTCCCAGACTTTTTTGCTACACGGAAACGGAACTTTCGGGGATACGGATATGAATCACGATACTTTCCTAGACAGACCTAAAGGAACCCAAATCAACGCCGCTTATCTCCTTAATTACAATGACCTTGAAAAATCGGGATTTGGATCTCATTTCGGGATTAATTTTATCCGGGATGAGCGAACAGCCGGACAGGTTGGTTTTGATAAGAAACTGGGCCAGGACAAGCAAGGTGCTTATGGTGTGGGAATTGATATTTCAAGATTTCAGGTCTGGAATAAAACAGGATATGTCTTCAAAGGAAAGCCTTACCAAAGCTTAGGATGGATGAATCAATATGTCTATCATCAGCAGGACAGCTTTTTTGGGCTTAGAAATTACGCCGGAAAACAGCACACGTATTATTCAAATTTGATCTTTGAAAGTATTATAGGGAATACGAATCATAAGTATAAGGCCGGGGCCAGCTTTTTGTATGACGGCTATGAAGAAACGTATTTAACGGACGACATGAAAAGAAATGAGATTGTTCCGGGAATTTTCGCAGAATATACATTGACTGGCCTAAAATATACCTTAGTAGCAGGAGCCAGAGCCGATTTTCATAATCTTGCGGGAACCCAGTTTACCCCGAGAATTAATTTTAAATATGATTTCACACCTCAGACGATCTTAAGGCTTTCGGCAGGAAGAGGTTTCAGAACGGCTAATGTTTTTGCGGAAAACCAGCAGTATTTTGCTTCAAACAGAAGTATTCAGATCCTGCAGAACGGTGGAAACATTTACGGATTAAGACCTGAAATCGCATGGAACTACGGAGCAAGCTTACAACAGGAATTCAAACTTTTCGGAAGAAAATCTTCCATTGTCGCTGATTTTTTTAGAACAGATTTCCAGGATCAGGTGCTTGTTGATCTTGACCGTTCTCCACAGCAGCTGACATTCTATAATTTGGAAGGAAAATCTTTTGCAAATTCTTTTCAGACGCAGTGGGATTTTACGCCTTTTAAGAATTTTGATGTAAGGTTAGCTTATAAATATTATGATGTTCAGGCAGATTATATCGATGGCAGAAGGGAGGTTCCTTTTATGGCCAAACACCGGGGTTTTGTGAATCTTGCTTATGCAACGAATAAAAATGATAAAGGCGGCTTCTGGAGTTTTGACACCACCCTGAATTGGGTTGGGAAACAGAGACTTCCTGATACTTCCAGCAATCCATCTGAATTCCAGCTACCAGTATATTCTGATTCTTATGCTGTACTAAATGCACAGATCTCCAGAAATTTCAATAAGAAGATCAGAGCTTATGTAGGCGGTGAAAACCTTACGTCTTACTACCAGAAAAATGCAATTGTTGATTTCAGAAATCCTTTTGGAAATTATTTTGACGGCGGAATGGTGTATGCGCCTATTATGAAGGCTAATTTTTATGTGGGATTGGATGTGACTTTCTAATCATTAAAACGTCTTATACCTCTCAACACAAGGAGGCTGCCTCAAAAACAGCCTCCTTTTTTAATGGTATTGCAGCAATATGCAATGAAAGAGCTTAATCACGGTCACAAAAGCATTTCTATCGATAAACATCTATGATTCATCGACATATATCGATGCTGTTTACAGGGAATTTTATTTTAGAATATTGTTACTTTGTACCAGTAAAATGATCCAAATAAGAGTGGTGATGATTTATTTTAAAATGGAAGTTTTACAAGAGACACAAATGATGAAACAAAATATCGATGTACAAATAACTTCAAGAACTTCTTAAAAAACACAAAAACACAAAGAAATTAAATTGGTTTTATTCGGTTATTTGACACAAAAAAAGAGACTGTTTTTTATAAACAGTCTCTTTTTGTATAGAGAATTATCTTCCGAAGTCGTCCTGTACCCTCACAATATCATCTTCATCAGAAGGATTTGATGCATCTGTATGCTGCCAGATCTCAGCGACTACACCCCAGCCTTCAAGTCCTATCAGTCTGTGTCGTTCGCCCTGCTGAAGTTTGATCTGATCTGTTGGATGGTATTCTTTCAACTCGCCTTCTTCATCGGTATTGCTTGTTTTGATCCCAACTATTCCTTCCACTACCTGCCAGATTTCAGCTCTGCGGTGATGGTACTGCCAGCTTAAACGGGCATGCGGGGCAACAAGAAGGATTTTAGGACTCAGCTTTCCGCCTATTTTAAGGCTTTCTACATTGATTCTGTCAAAATACTGATTGGCAAAATCCTGCGCCTGGTTTTCATCGATCACGAAAAAACCACCCCAAGGTCTTGTGTCATCTTTTGCCGCAATAATAAAACCCTGAGTTTCCAGCATCTTTGCTACCTTATCAAATATTTCTTTTTTTTCTGCACTCATAATGTATTCGTGTTCTATAATTATTTTCAAATATAAAGTTTATTGATCATTCCTTCGACATTGAATAAGGAAAGTCCTTTTCATTCGAGCCCCTTTCTTTATTGGGCTTATTATCCATCTGGAATTCCAAAACGGCGCCATTCATTAGTTCTTTATGACTGAGCCAGTTTTTTGAGTATGACCGAAGGTTTACGTTTAATGATTTAACGTATAGATTTTCAGCACTGTTTTCCGGTGCTTTTATTTCAATTTTCCTGCCATTTTCCAGATGGATCACTGCTTCTTTAAAAAGTGGTGCGCCTAAAACATACTGATCTGTGGCTGGTGTTACGGGGTAAAATCCTAATGCCGAAAATACATACCAGGCAGAAGTCTGTCCGTTATCTTCATCTCCACAATAGCCGTCTGGTGTTGCATAATATAACTTATCCATCACCTGTCTTGCCCAGTACTGCGTTTTGTAGGGCGCTCCGGCATAGTTGTACAAATAGATCATATGCTGGATCGGCTGGTTTCCGTGGGCATACTGTCCCATATTCATGATCTGCATTTCACGGATCTCGTGGATCACACTTCCATAATAACTGTCATCAAAGACTGGTGGGAGCGAAAATACCTCATCCAGTTTAGCTTCAAATTTCTTTTTGCCACCCATCAATTTAGATAAGCCGTCAATATCCTGGAAAACCGACCAGGTGTAATGCCAGCTATTTCCTTCTGTAAAGGCATCGCCCCATTTAAATGGATTGAATGGCGACTGGAATTTCCCGTCTTTATTTTTACCACGCATCAGGCCTGTTTCCGGATCAAAGACGTTTTTATAGTTGTCTGCTCTTTTTTTATAAATATCAATTTCTGAAGCGGGTTTTCCCAATGCTTTTCCTAGCTGGTAAATGGCAAAATCATCGTAAGCATATTCCAAGGTTCTGGCTGCATTTTCATTGATCTTAACATCATAAGGAACGTAGCCTAAAGTATTGTAATATTGAACACCTTTACGGCCGACTGCATCAATCGGGCCCTCGTTATTGGCTCCGTGTTTTACCGCCTGCCAAAGGGTTTCCACATCGTATCCGCGAAGTCCTTTGATGTAAGCATCTGCCACTACGGAAGCTGAATTGTTACCGATCATAATGTCAGAATATCCGGGACTGCTCCACTCCGGAAGAAATCCTCCTTCTTTGAAGGTATTGGCCAGACCTTCCTGCATTTCCACATTAATGCTTGGATAGACGAGATTAAGAAAAGGATACAGGGCACGAAAAGTATCCCAGAAACCTGTTCCTGCAAACATTTTTCCATCCAGAATTTTTCCGTTGTAAGGACTCCAGTGTTTTACTTTGTTTTGGGCATCGATCTCATATAATTTTTGAGGGAAAAACAATGTTCTGTATAAGGAGGAATAAAAAGTTCTCATCTGCTGATCTGTTCCGCCTTTTACTTCAATCCTTCCTAACGTTTTGTTCCAGATATTTTTAGCATCTGTTTTTACCTGTTCAAAATTTCTTCCGCCAATTTCTCTTGTGAGATTTAATTCTGCCTGCTCAAAACTGATGAATGAGGAAGCTGTTCTTGCATAAACGCTTTCTTTATTTTTTAATTTGAATCCAACAATTGCCCCAGCATGATCACTGGTAATCTCCAACTGATTCTTCACAAAAACGCTGTCCTTCCAGGTTGTTGTCAAGTCAAAATCTTTATCAAACTGAATAACAAAATAGTTTTTAAAATTATTATATTTTCCTCTGGAATACTTCGTTGTATAGCCCAGAATTTTTCTTTCTTTGGGAAGGATCTTGATGTAAGAGCCTTTATTTAAAGCATCAATCACAACATAAGCGCTATCTGTTTTAGGAAAATCGAATTTGAAAAAAGCAGCTCTTTCCGTTGGGGTAAGTTCTGTTGTTACATTGATATCTGCGAGATAAACGCTGTAGCTGTAAGGTTTTGCATTCTCTGCTTTATGGCTGAACCAACTGGCTCTTTCTTCTTCCTTAAATTTTAGTTTGCCTACTCCGGGCATAATGGCGAAAGCCCCGTAATCATTCATCCAGGGGGATGGCTGGTGTGTCTGTTTAAAGCCTTTGATCTTGTCTGCATCATAAGTATACGCCCATCCGTCACCCATTTTTCCGGTTTGAGGCGTCCAGAGATTCATTCCCCATGGAAGTCCTATAGCCGGATACGTATTTCCATTGGATAAAGATGGTTTGGACTGGGTTCCCATTAAAGGATTTACGTAATCAGCAGGTGATATTTCCTGGCTAAACGCAAAGATATTAAGTAGAATAAAAAAAGTTGAAAATAAAAACTTCATGATATCATTTTGTTTAATTGATTCGGGCTTTCTTCAGGGCATAGCCAGCAGCGCCGAGAATGGCAGCATCTTCAAAAATAGCGGAAATTTTAATAGGAAGATTGATTTTATGGTCTTGCAGATGTTGATTTAACCTATTTTTAAAGTGAGGGTATACTTTTGCAATATTTCCACCTATAACCAGAACTTCAGGATCATAGTTTCTGACATATTTCAGAATAAATTCGGCAAAGGAATCCGCATAATCATCGAATATTTGGGACTGAATTTCTTCGGGCTTATCTAGTAAGTCTTTGGTTCCTGATATTTCTCCGCCGGTTAAAGTTTTATAATGGTTCACGAACCAGCGGGTTGCCAGGTAGTCTTCACAAATAGAGTCTTTGAAAGGTGAATCCCAAAGGTCTTCATCCGATGCTATTTCCCCATCATAAAAAGCTGTCCCTAATCCTGTTCCCAGGGTAACTCCAAAAATTCTGCTATAATTCTGTACACAGCCTCCAAAAACTTCTCCTTCCAGAAAAGCTCCGGCATCGTTCACAAAATGGATCTGATCGGTTGAAATTGAAAGTCTTTTGGCCAATTCTTCTTTAATATTCACCTGATAGATATCGATAAATTTTCCCTGCTGCATGAGTGAGATCCCGTTTTCATAATCAAAGGGTCCGGGCATAGCAATACCGATCAAAAGATCTTCCTTAACTAAATCCCTGGTCCCTTTTTCAATGGCGGAGATCCAGTCTGAAAAAATGGTTTCTCTGGTTCCAAAGGAATCTACATGTTCTCTTACATAAGTGGAGGTTATGATTTCACGCTTTTCAGGATCAACCTGCGCCATGGTTATATGCGAACCGCCAATATCTATTCCTACTATATTCTGCATTATATTTTTTTTGTTAGATAATAGATTTCGGACATCAGCCATTAGACATCAGAAATATTAATATACTTTATCTAAAATTATACTTTTTTACTGTTAAACAGACAGGCCGGGAAGCTATTCACTTCCCGACTGTCCATATTAAAATCCCCTAATTTATTTTTACTTTTTATATGTCCAGTGAGGATTATTCTTATTCTACAATCACTTTTCCAGATGATTTAATCTGGCTGTCTTTTGAATTTATTTTATAGATATAGCTTCCTGCAGATAAATTCTGGGTGCTGATCACCATATCGTTTTTATCAATTTTTTTACTTAGTATTAATTTTCCTGTCATATCAAACAGTATTATTTCACTGGCAGCACTGTCTTTGATAGAAAAATGAATATTATTTCCTTTTTTAACAGGATTTGGATAGGCAGAATTCATGTTGCCTTTTTCAGAAGAAATATCTTTTGTAGATAATACCGAAGTACAGGCTACATCTGTTTTCCAGTTCGTTGCCGACATATTAATCAGGGTCGCAAAGTGAGTATTTGCGGTAGCATCCAAGGCCCCGTTTCCGCTTCCTTCATCCATTTTCCAGTTGGCTTCCAGACCAGCAGCGTTGGCTGGAACATTACAGTTGTTGGCAAGGATTTCTGTGGCTGTCAATGCTCTTTTCCATACTCTGAATTCGTCTAAAAATCCGTTAAGGGAACGGGAATTGTCATAGTTTCTGCCCAGATACAAAATCCCGTTGGCCGTAAAGTTTCCTGAAGCCGGAGCGCTTGCATCAAGAACTCCATTGATATAGATTTTCATCTCTGAACCGTCATAAGTAGCGGCTACATGGTACCATGTATTTGTGGTAAATGCTGTCGTAGTATTCAGTTTTACCTGAGCAGATCCAAAACTTAAGATAAACTGCAGTTTGTTGTTGGCAAGATTCCCATCGCCAAACCTTAGCATAGCAGAGTTGCTATCTCCCACTTCTATACCCATGACGGATGAAATGTAAGGAAAGCCTGTCTTGAATGCATTTACTTTTACCCATCCTTCAAATGTCATGGCATTTCCGCTAAGGTTAAACTGCCCGGCATTCAGATAGTGGGTGCTTCCATTGAACGAAAGTGATCTTGCACCAGGACTCTGCACAGGAGCAAATCCACTGTTAAAAGCGGTCTCTCCTGAATAGGCACTTGTACTTGTTCCTCCGCATACAGCCTGTACTTTCCATACATAGTTTGTATTTTCCGTTAAAGCCGGTAAAGTGTACGTTGTCGTGGTTATATTTGGAACATCAATCCATGTGGTTGCAGCAGCAGTTTTATACTGTAAATTATATAAAGACGCACTTCCTACCGCATCCCAGGATACTTTGGTTGTTGTTCCAAGGAAAGTTTCAGATTTCATACCTGAGGGAGTTCCGCATCCGGTTCCGGAATTAAATCTCGGAGCAAACAGATAAGTGCTTTTTATGGTTGCTGAGCAGTTGGATTGTATTCTCCAGTCGTATTCGGTATTTAAATTCAAGCTATTAACGATAATATTGCTTCCTGAATAGTTAGTGGCAAGGTTGACCCATGTGGTTGAGCTGGCTGGCTTGTAATCTATGTTATAGGTCTGGGAACCATTGGCTGTCCAGTTTAATTTAGCTGAAGTTCCGGTGATATTTGTTACTTCAAGTCCCAACGGAGGATCGCAGGCCGTTCCCTGAGCCCAGGAATAAAGCTGTCCGCTAAGCACTGTGCTTTCGTTATAGAGAATGTTGGATCCGGTACTCAGGTAGCTTGCATTGTTAGATCCATTAAGATCATACCACATAAACACTCCATACCCGTCATTTTGTGAGCTGTTTGCTAAATTGGTAAGTATAGGAGTGGTTGTATTGCCAATCCAAGTGGCAGCAGCAGAAAGCTTGGTATTGTTAAGTGGCGGTACTACAGGAGCATTATAAGTTCCATAGTATGCATTCCAGCTGTAATTGATATAATTCCCAGCTGCATCTCCATTGTAGCTTTGTCTTGTGGTCGCCGGGCCTATATAATAAAATGTGATCAGTTTATCCGGCATAGCTAATTTGAGCTCCTGTAAAAGCATGACAAAAGAACTATTATTAGGCTGTCCCGTTCCGTTATTTCCGTAGCCTGCATATTCATCATCCAGATCTACTCCATCTAAACCGTAAGTGTATACCGTGTGGGCAACCTGCAACGCAAAATCACGAGCGGCTTCCCGGTTTGGAAAATTAGAAATTCCAGCTCCCTGGTGATTTCCCAAAAGATCGAGTAATACTTTTATTCCTTTCTGCTGTAAAGGTTTAATGTAGGTATTTACATCGTTCAGAACTTTAGTTACATTGTTATTGTTGGAGATATAGGCTCTGTTTTTGGAAACATCATAATTGATATTGGCTGCAAAAATGATGGCAACATCAAAAAGCTGTCGGTTTGTATTTTGAAGCGTGTAAGACCCTACGTTCAGCATATTGTTATTATTCACTTCCACGTAGCATATTCCTAAAGGGTTCAGCTGCTGTGCGCTGAGCACAGATGTTGCCTGGATGACCAGCAAGGTCAGGGCAGTGAGAATAGATTTTTTTTTCATAGATATTAATTTTAGTTTTCCGGTAAAATCACCGGGCCGAAGCCCAATGATTGATTTATTATTTTACAATTAGTTTTTCCGTCTGTTTCAAACCGCCGTCCTGAGATTCAAACTGAATAATATAGTTACCCATCGAAAGTTTCGACAGATTATATGAATGATCTCCGGCTTCTAACATTTTTGTATCTACCAGACCTCCATTGAAATTATAAACCGATAATTTCCCTCTGCTGTATTCTTCAGGAACAGAAACCGTAAGTGCTGAAGATGTGCTTACAGGATTTGGATAGAGTCTAATCTGCTTTTTAGCTGATACCTGTTCTGAACCTGCTATCCTTTGATTTTTTGCATTAGACGAAAGTTTTTGAGTTCCTGCCGGGCAAGGTATATCTGTTCCCCAGTTAGAAGCATCAACGCCTGTCAATGTTAATGACACCCCATTTCCCGAGCTATCCTGAACAGATGAACCGCTTCCTTCGTTAAATTTCCAGTATGCAGCGAGAGACGTAGCCGGAAGTACTGCATTACACATATTCTGACTGATTTCTGTCTGGCTTAAAGCTCTTTTCCAAACTCTAACCTCATCTACCTTACCATTGAAATTTCTGGAGGTGTTATATAAATATCCTACGTTGAAAGCTCCGCTGGAAGCAACAGGTCCGGTTTGGGATCTGCTGGCATCAAGGGTTCCGTTGATATAAAGTTTCATCGTAGAACCGTCATACGTTGCAGCAATATGATACCAGGTATTGGCATTCAACGCTGTATTGGAAGCCAGTTTTTGTTGTACATTATTAATACTTAACACAAACTGAAGCTTATTATTAGCCAGGCTGGCATCTCCCAACCGCAAAAAAGCTGAATTGCTGTCACTGATTTCCGTTCCCATCAAAGACGAAATATAAGGAGATGCTGACTTAAAAGACGACGGCTTGAACCATCCTTCAAAAGATAATGCCGAACCGTTTAAATTTAAACTTCCTGCTGATCCGGATTCACTGGTGCCGTCTAATAAAAGAGCTGCTGATCCTGAAGGAATTGTTCCGCCCACACTTTTGAATCTCGGAGCGAAAATATAAGTACTTTTAACGCTGCAATTGGTTCTGATCCTCCAGTCGTATTCCGTATTGGCTGTTAATCCTGATATGGTAACTGAAGTACTCGCAGTAGCGGTTGCCGCATTCGTCCATGTGGTAGCAGAAGCTGTTTTATAATCTACATCATAGGTATTGGTTCCTACAGCTGACCAGTTAAGTTTTGCACTTGTTCCGGTAAGGTTGCTGGTAAATAATCCGATAGGAGCATCACAATTGGTGCCCTGTGTCCATGACTGTAAAGGTGTGCTTAGTATGGTCTGTTCACCATATAATGTTTGTGTTCCTGCCGAAAGCTGTGATGTTTCATTGGTTCCGTGGAGATCATACCACATAAATACACCGTATCCGCCATTTTTTGTTTGGGTAGCCAAATTGGTAGTGGTAGAATTGGAAGTATTTCCCATCCATATTGCCGCAGGTGAGATCTGAGCATTGGTAAGAGGTGGAACATTGGGCGCAGAAAACGTTCCATAGTTGGCATTCCAGCTGTAGTTCACGTAATCGCCTACCCTAAGCCCATTCCAGGAAAGTCTTGAAGCAGCAGGCCCGTAATAATAAAAAGTGATCATTTTGTTCGGAAGCAAAGCCTTCAATTCCTGTACCAGCATCACAAATGAACTGGTGTTGGGCTGACCTGTCCCGTTCTGTCCATAATCTGAATACTCATCATCAAAATCGATTCCGTCTAAACCGTACGTATTTACTGTATGGGCAAGCTGCTGTGCAAAATCTTTGGCTGCTTCACGGGTAGGAAAATTACAAATACCTGCTCCCTGGTGGTTCCCGAGGATAGTCAAAACCACTTTCATTCCCTTAGCCTGAAGCGGTTTTATGTAGGTATCTGCGTTGGTAAGGACTTTTGTAACGTTATTATTACAGTATAGATAAGGTCTGCTTTTGGCTGTATCATAATTGATGTTAGCCGCAAAAATATTAACCACATTAAACAGATATCTGTCCGTGGTCTGCAGTTTGTACGATCCCGCATTCAGGAGATTGTTGTTATTCACTTCCACATAGCATATTCCCGTAGGATTAAGCTGTTGTGCATTCAACGCAGGTATTGCATGAATGATCATTAAGATCAATGTAGTAATGGCTTTTTTCATAATGTTTTTTGTAAGTTATTTTGATGTATTTATATCTATTCATTTTCTCCGGAATAGAAGAAAATGATCAGCTACGGACCGGGGATTTCACAAGATCTGGTCTTAATAAAATCTCAGTAAAATACGGCAACTAAAAAAACAGGAATAAAGGGCGTGCTGCCACCTGCTGCAAATATCATTTCTAGGTCAATAAATCCTGGTTCTCGTTAAAAGTTTTCCATAACAGTTCTCCGAATAATGTATTGGCCCACGCAAACCATTCCCTGGTAAATTTTTTGTCGTTATCCTTATGGAAAGATTCATGCATAAAGCCTGTTCCTCCATGGGTTTTCTGTAAAGTGTCTATGCACCATTTGATCTCGTTGCGGTCTTTGGTGGTAAGGGCTTTCATAATGATACTCATGGGCCAGATCATATCAAGACCAATGTGCGGCCCGCCGATTCCTTCTGCCAGTTTTCCTTTGAAAAAGAATGGATTATCCTTTGACCAAACATAATTTCTGGTATTCATATAAACAGGATCATCCGCTTTTACGGCTCCAAGATATGGCAGTCCCAAAAGGCTTGGACAGTTCGCGTCATCCATTAAATTATAGCTTCCAAAACCATTTGTTTCAAATGCATAAATCTTTCCGTACTGAGGGTGATTATAGATTCCGTACTTTTTGATGGCTGCATCAACCTCATCGGCAAGGCTGTTTAACTGCTGAGCCAGCGTTTTTTCATTTTTAATCTGTGAAACCATTTCTGCTGCCTGACGCAAGCTTACGACTGCAAATAAATTGGAAGGAATAAGAAATCCATAAATCGTTGCATCATCACTCGGGCGGAACATTGAGCTGATCAAACCCACCGGATTTGTTGGATATCCGTAACCTCCCATTGCAACGCCATCCGTTGCCCAAGCTGTTGTACGCTCGAATTTATAAGGCCCTAAATCTGTTTTTCTCTGCTGTTCTGTGAAAGTCTGCAAAGTAAGCTTGATTCCCTGAAGCCAGCTGTTATCAAAAGGCTTTGTATCTCCTGTTGACTTCCAGAAATGGTAAGCAAGACGGATAGGATAACACAATGAATCGATCTCCCATTTTCTTTCGTGGATCCCGGGTTTCATATCGGTATGATCGTATTCTTTCCACTTGCTTATTTTATTCTCATCGTTATAAAAAGCATTGGCATAAGGATCTTTCAGAATAAATTCCGTCTGCTTGTGGATCACTCCGGAGATCAGTTTGTGAAGTTTTTCATCTTTTTTTGAAAACTGCAGATATGGGAAAACCTGTGCAGAACTATCTCTGAGCCACATGGCATCAATATCTCCTGTAATAACGTAAGTATCCGGATTTCCGTTAATCTCTTTATAAAAAACAGTAGTATCTAAAGTATTTGGAAAACAGTTTTCAAAAAGCCATGAAAGCTCTTTATTCTTCACTTTCTTTTTAAAGGCTGCAATCGCATTGTCTACCGCTTCACTGGTAAAATGTCTTTTATCTTTAGGAACACGTACCACGGGAAACTCTTCTACGCTCAATGTTTTCGCAAAAACATTCTGAGTAAACAGCAATCCCGCTCCTGCAATTGCACTGGTCTTTATAAACTTTCTCCTTTCCATTATACTTTTATTTCGTTGTTTTTATTGATCTATTTTACAGGTTTACTTCCCATTACAAATTTTAGTTCACCACCATTCATAATATCACTGTGGCTGATTTCCCAGCTTTTGAATTCTTTTCCGTTCAAGAACATTTTCTGAACGTAGATGTTTTTGTCTGATATTTTATCTGCGGTTACAGTAAAGGTTTTTCCGTTTTCCAACTTTAAGGCTACTTTCGGAAACTGGGGTGCTCCAATAGCATATACAGGTTTTCCGGGAGTCACCGGATAAAATCCTAATGATGAGAAAATATACCATGCTGACATTTGCCCGCAGTCTTCATTATTGACAATTCCGTCCGGTTTTGCTGCATACATATTGTCACGGATGAATTTGACCATTTTCTGGGTTTTGTAAGGAGCTCCTGCATAATTGTACAGGTAAGGAACATGATGTCCCGGCTCGTCACCGAATCCCAGAGAACCGATAAATCCTGAAATATCTACATGCTGCTCACCGATCATTTTAAGTTCTTCGGTAAAGGTTTTGTCCAGTTTTTCTTCAAAACCTTTCTTACCTCCGTATAAATTCATCATTTCATCGATCATATGTGGAACAAAGAAATCATACGCCCAGATATTTCCTGAAACCCAATGCGGCTGTAGTTTTTTCCAGTCATTGAGTGTAAAATCAGTAAGGAATTCTCCGTTTTTCTGTCTTGGCCAGAAATGTTTATTTTCTTTGTTGAAGGTGTTAAGGAAGCTCATAGAACGTTTTTTATAGACTTCCGCCTCTTCTTTTTTACCCAGTTTCTCAGCAAGCTGCTGAATGCACCAGTCGTCATAAGCATACTCTAAGGTTGCGGAAACCGAAGCTCCGTTTTCTGATGGGGTGTAGCCTAATTTAATATAATCATTAAGACCTCCGCCTCCATCACTGCTGCTCATTTTATCCGTTAAGGAAGCATCTTTCATTGCTGCAAATGCTTTCTCCTGATCGATTCCCGGCACACCTTTGGAAATAGCATCCCAGATCACCGAAACACTGTGGTAACCGAGCATACAGAAGTTATCGTACCCACAGAGTTCCCAGATCGGCATGTGATCTTTACGGTCTGTATATCTGCTGATCAGAGAGTTGGCGAATTCTTTTGTATGTTTCTGATCCATAATGGTCAGCAAAGGATGTGTTGCTCTGAAACCGTCCCAATAGGAATAGGTACTGTAGTTGGTAAACCATTTGGCATTCATATTTTCCTGGGCGGCTACATAATCTCCGTTGGTATCCATATAAAGATTAGGCGCAATGAATGTATGATACACTCCGGTATAGAAGATTTTTCTCTGGTCATCCGTACCGCCGGTCACCTGGAATCTGTTGATAAGATCTCTCCAGGTGTTCTGAGCTGTTTCTTTAGCCTGTGCAAAATTCACATGCTTAGCTTCGGTATCAAAGTTTTCCTGGGCGCCTTCCGTACTTACAGGAGATAAAGAAACTTTTACCTCAATGCTTTCATTTTCTTCAGTTGAAAATCTCACGAAAGCTTTGGCATCTTTAGCAAGTGCTATTTTTTCGTTTTCCTTTATTTTTCCTTCAGAATAAGTTCCGTAAGATTTAAAAGGTTTTGAAAATTCCATCACGAAATAAGCAAAACGTTTTCCGCCCCAGCCGTTGCTGTAGCAGTATCCTTTAATTTTATTGTTTCCTTCTATACTTACCAGGGTATGATAAATATTTCCGAAAATTTTATTGGTAGGATCAATAATGACATTGGATTCTTCGCTTTTTGGAAAAGTATATTTATGAAAACCTACTCTTGGAGAAGCAGTTAGTTCCGCTTTAATTCCATAACTGTCCAGCATCACAGAATAATATCCCGGTGAGGCGGTTTCTCTTTCATGACTGAATGTTGAACGGTAGCCACTTTCCGGTTTGTCTTCTGATCCCGGAAGCATTTTTATTTTTCCAACGGTTGGCATCACTAAAATATCTCCAAGATCTGCCCAGCCTGTTCCGCTGAGGTGATTATGGCTGAATCCCATGATGGTCTTACTGCTGTAATGATATCCCGAACACCAGTCCCAGTCGCCGCTTTTGGTATTCTGATCCGGACTGAGCTGGATCATCCCAAACGGGGTTGTCGCTCCGGGGAATGTATGACCGTGGCCTCCTGTTCCAATAAACGGGTCTACCCATGAAAGAACATCATCTTTTTTGTGTTGGGCATTTCCGGATTGGGAAACTAAAGTAATTAATAAAAATATCAGCAGTTCTTTTTTCATAATCATAATACGAAAATCTTAAAAATTCTTCAAGATAGGAGTTTATTCAACAATATAAAAACCTCAACAATGATTTCAACAAGCAGGAAAATAAAGTTGACTGGCATATTCTTTACATTTTTAATTCAGTTTAAAGCGAATTCTTTTTCATGAAATCAATAATTTCTGAAATATATCCAAACGCAATGGCCACAACGGTATCCGCTGCTCCATAGTATACGGTTACCTTATCTCCTTCTGAAAGGGCAGCACACGGGAAAACCACATTGGGAATATCTCCTGTAAGCTCATACAGTTCTGCCGGAGCTACTAAATAAGGTTTAGTTCTGTACAATACTTTTGACGGGTCTTCAAGATCAAGCAGTGATGCCCCCATAGAATAACGGAAACCTCTGCAGGTATTGATTACCCCATGATAAAAGAGTAGCCATCCTTCGTCCGTTTTAATTGGAACAGGCCCTGCTCCTATCTTTGTGCATTGCCAAGCACTGTCTTCAAACGGCGCTACTTTCATCACGCATCTATGCTCACCCCAGTATTTCATATCCGGACTGTAGCTGATATATATGTCTCCAAAAGGAGTATGTCCATTATCACTTGGTCTGCTCAGCATCGCATATTTGCCGTTGATTTTCTCAGGGAAAAGAACTCCGTTTCTGTTAAAAGGCAGAAATGCATTTTCACACTGGAAGAATTCTTCAAAATCGAAAGTGTAGGCAATCCCGATGGTTGGTCCGTGATATCCGTTACACCAAGTGATCCAGTAGCGGTCTTCTATAAAGGCAACACGAGGGTCGTATTTATAGTCGGATTCTATCATTTCAGTATTTCCTGCCTGCATATCGATAGGATCATGATTGATCTCCCAATTGATTCCATCTTTACTGAAGCCTGCAAAAATATTCATCTGCACGGCTTTGTTGTCGCAACGGAAAACGCCTGCGAAACCGTCTTCAAAAGGGACCACCGCACTGTTGAAAATGCTGTTGGATGTTGGGATCGCATATCTGTTGATAATCGGGTTTTCAGAGAAACGCCACATGATATCATGGCTGTTTTCCGGACGATCCTGCCAAGGGATCTTTGCTGGTTGAAATGTCATAAAGTATTTTTACTTTTTTATTTAATTATTTAATAAATGATTAGTGTTCTTTTAATTTTTCAGGATAGGAGAACGGAACAAACAGGGTGGCAATAAAAGCCGGTATAGTAGCGATAAGAACCCAGATAAAGAACATTTTGTACCCTATCCAGTCGCTGATCATCCCGCTAAACATTCCGGGGATCATGACTCCAAGGTTCATAATACCGGTTGCAAAAGCATAATGAGCTGTTTTGTGTTCTCCAGGTGCAATCTGCTGCATGATGTAAAGCATTAACCCTACAAAACCGAATCCGTAGCCAAAATATTCAACCACGACGGCAATTCCTACCGGAAGCAGTTCTGTTGGCTGGAAGTAAGCTAATAATGCATAGACTACAAACGGAATATTAAAGGGCCGAACAAAGCCAGATCAAAGATTTTTTAAGTCCTCTGGCAGCAATGAAGTAACCAGCCAGTACAGACCCTAAAATAAATGCTGCCGAACCGTAAGTCCCGTAAATAAGTCCAATATCTGATGTAGACAATCCCAATCCTCCTGAAGTTCTTGGAGCTTTGAAAAATAAAGGGGCAATTTTTATGGCAAATCCTTCCGCAAAACGGTACAGAATAATAAACAATACGGCCCACATGATGTTTTTCTTTTTGAAGAAAGAAGTGATTACTTCCAATAGTTCCTTGCGGACATTTCCTGCTTTTCTAAGCTTTTTTTCCTGTTTATTTTCCTTCGGCAGAACAGCGTAATGGTAGATCGCTAAGGCTAAAAACAGAAGACCGTAAATTCCCATGATAATCATCCAGGCATTGACAACTCCTTTTGTTTTTTCCAGAACTCCTGCAAAATAGACCAGAACCCCACTGCTGATGATCTTGGCCAAATTATAGAAAGCTCCCTGCCATCCAATATATTTTGCCTGTTCCTTGTTCGTTAAAAAATTGATATAGGTACCATCTGCTGCTATATCGTGTGTTGCTCCACAAAATGCTACGACTGCAAAAAGAGCAATGCTGTATTTGAAAAAATCCGGCAGAGGTAATGTTAATGCAACTAAAGCAAATAGAATTCCTATGGCAAACTGGGTAGCGACAACAAAGAACTTTTTTGTTTTGTAAATCTCCAGAAAAGGGCTCCAGAGAGGTTTTAATGTCCAGGAAAACATAATCAAAGCGGTCCAGAAGGTGATCTTGGAATCTGAAACTCCCATATCCTTATACATAATTCCGGAAACCGCATTAATGGTCACAAAAGGTATTCCCATTGCAAAATATAATGTGGAGATCCAAAGGATCGGTTTTACTGAACGAGTTTCAGAGCTGTTGTTTCCCATATTGAAATTAAATAGTAAAGAAAAAGAGAGCCTCCCAAAAGAATCATTCCAGTTTGAAACGAAACTAAAATTGAAGAATCCTGAAACATACGTGTATCAGAAATTTCTTCTGCCGGAATGAAAACACAAATTAAATCTAACTTTCAGGAGGTCTCTTTGTCTTTATAATTGATCTGCTAAAATTATTACTTTTTATCCCACCAGAGTTTGGTTCCTCCTGTATCAGGACCTCCGATATACTGCAAAGCCTGGGCATAATTCAGAGTATTGTTTCTATATTTGGTCGGAATAGGAATTCTTCTGATCATCGCATCGGTACTAATGGTTCCCTGGCTGTCATTCAGAACATTTTTGAAAATAACAGGATATCCGGTTCTTCTCTGTTCTGCCCAAGCTTCAGAGCCGTCAGGATAAATAGCAATCCATTTCTGAGTCATAATTCTTTCTAATTTTCTTTCGAAAGTATCAGCATCATTCCATTTAATGGTGATTGTACTCAACATCGGGCTTCCTGCCACAATACTGTTTGATGGGTTTTTAGGATCAATATAGGGAGCTTCCTTAGAAGTAGCATCTGCCACATAAGTTGCATACGCAGAACTCTTTCCCCATTCTGCAAATGACATTTCAACACCTTTGTTGTAATTTGTTCCTGCATCTCCTGCCCCAACATACCCTCTGATGGCAGCTTCCGCTTTCAGGAACCATGCTTCCGCAGCCGTAAATAATTTATTCTTACCATTACTTACAGAAAAGTAGTCTCCGTTAGCAGATGCAGCTATAGGCTGGGAGAAGTCTCCATAACGGTCTTTGCTTCCACCCATATCAACCCCCTGTCTTACTCCTATATACTGTCCGGCCACAGTAGGGTCGGTAGCAGGTTTAGCATAAGCAGGCCTTCTGGGATCATTAAAACCATTCATAAATGCCATTAACGGCGCCCCTATCTTACAATCGCCCCAGGAATAAATAATATCGCTGAGAGGAGAAGCTGCCCCATAATTTACTAAAGCATTTTCCATATTATCACTTATAAGGCCTGCCGAAGATGACAAAGACTGCTCTGCATATAATTTAGCCTTTCCAGGATCTGCATAGCTGATACGCAAAGCATAACGTAATTTCAGTGAGTTCGCTAATTTCGTCCAATTAGAAGAATTTCCTCCAAAAACCAGATCCGATTTTTTTAGTACTGCATTATCTTCTATTCCGATACTTGTCTGAAGTGCAGTTATAGCTGCATCCAAATCTGCAACAAAATAATTAAAAGCGTCCTGTTGGGAATCAAAATCTGTGATTCCTGTAGTCGTATTCGGATGCTCGAATTTACTGTAAATAACTGGTCCATGAGCATCTGACACTTTTTGAGCAGCCATAATTCTCAATATTGAAAGCACTGCCAAAGAATGCGAGAAATTAACACCAGCATAATTTTTTGCAGCTATGGTTTTAAAGTTTTTATACTGTTGGTTCACATCTTCAAGCTGATTCATCATTACCCTTTCGTTCCAGCCATCCATCATAAAGTAGGTAGTATTATTTCTTCCTCCATTGTAAGGAGTTGCGGTACTGAATAATCCACTGTACATATCAGCATTAAGGTTCGTCTGCAGCTGATAAATCCAGTTGGTCTGGCTTTGAAGATTCCTTTGCATTTGCTTCATCGGGTTCGTAAGCAATAAGAAATCAGCATTTAACTGCTCTGTTCCCAAGCCTTCAGAACTCTTAGAATCTATTTCCGAAAAGTCGTCGGTGCAGCTTGCTACAGAAAGAAATAAAGCAGATGCTGCGAATAATATTTTAATATTCATTTTTCTACGTTTTTAAAAGTTAGCTTTTAATGAAAAACCAAATGACCGTGTAATAGGCATTCCGAACATATCCACACCAACACCTCCCGGATTTACACCAGATACCTGCTCCGGATCGAATGGTGCTTTCTTATAAAAAAAGAAAAGATTGGTTCCGATTACACTCAGCGTGACATCTTTAAAATATTTTGCATTAACATTGAATGTATAAGAAGCAGATGCCTGTCTTAACCTGATTGTTGTAGCTTTGTAAATATAGGCTTCATTGATTCCATCACTTCCTCCTACAAGATTGTAGTAAGCATGGGCATCTGTACGTCCTGTATATGCTTCTCCGTTTGCATATACCGCATTAGGAATGACTACGCCTCCTGCATCTCTCGCATCTGCTGTAGCCTGACTTACTCCGAATTTATCATTCAATGCCTGAGTCATACCCAATACTTTTCCTCCGAATTTACCGTCAATCAGGAAATTTAAATTAAACTTTCCAATGTTGAATGAATTACTTAAACCAAGCATAAACTTAGGATTTGGATTTCCTAAATACTGTTTCTGATTCGGGTCTTTTGATGGCAATCCGTTCTCGTCAACAATGATTCTTCCCTGCCCGTCTCTTAAGAATACCGTTCCGTAAAGATCCCCGAAAGAACCTCCTTTCTTTATGACATTAAACCCTCCTCCGTTAAGGGTAAATAATTTTTCAGAATCAGGATAAAATCCTGAAGGAAAAACCTCTTTGATTCTGTTTTTATTGGCAGAGGCATTCAATGTAGTTGTCCATCCGAATTTTTCACTATTAAATACTTTATAAGACAGACTGGATTCGAAACCTGTATTTTGAATTCTACCAGCATTGATATCCCATTTCCCTATCGTAGTGGTATAATACCCGGTAGCATCTACTCCTTTCAGATATTGGTCAGTCGTTAACGTATTATAATAGGTAATATCAAAACTTAACTTATTATTAAATAATCTGAACTCTGTCCCTGCTTCATAACTCTTCGTTTTTTCAGGTCTTGGGAAAAGAGCGGCAAGTTCAGGATAAAGACTGATATCAACAGGAGATGATGTATAAGATCCTGTAACAACACCTCCGTTAAAGATAGGCTGAGGTAATGTAGAATTGGGATCTAATGCATTTCCCACCGTTGCATATGAAGTTCTCAGTTTCCAGAAATTAATGAAGCTTGGAAGCTTGAATATTTCATTCATAATTCCATTGATCCCAATTGATTCATAATCAAAAGATCTGTTAGGTGCTCCGGCTAATGTTGATGACCAGTCATTTCTGAAGGTTAAGTCCAGATAAAGCATTTTCTTATACCCGAAATTGGCACTGGCAAAGAAAGACTGATCTCTTCTGTTATAATTGGTAATGGTATAATTCAATCCATTTCCAACAGTTCCCTCTCCTGAACTGTTTCCCCAGTCTAAATTATTCAAGGCAAAAAGATTGGCAATAAAAAGTTTATTGTTTTCTATATTGGTAACTGTTGTTTTAGAATCGGAAACACTTCCTCCCACCGTAAAATCCAAACTTAGATTCTCATTGATCTTAGGATTACCCACCAGGATAAAGTCACCATAAGATGAGGTTCTTTCAATTGTATTTTTATAGATTTTACCATTGTTATTTCCTCCAAGAACAATAGGTAAAGAGAAAACAGCAACGTTACGCTGACTGTCAGAGTTAAAATAGTTATAGTTCCCTCTTGCTTTAGCTACAAGCCAGTCGTTGATCGTATAACTAAGTGCTGCAGATCCGTAAAAGGTTTTGTTTTTTGTATTAACCGTATTTTTATTAAGTATCCAGTATGGGTTTTGAGAATTCTCACCATTGAAACCTCCATCAGGCTTTATTGCCCACCAATTCTGAGCAGGAAGGTACCGGGTCTGATCAAAATAAGTATAATTATCACCACTGTAATTATCAAAATTAATTCCCCTTGGCAACCAATAGAGGTTGTTAAGAGGTGAAAAATAAGTTCCTGGAGTAAGTCTATTTCTGGACTCCTGAAGGGACGCCATTACGTTCGCATCCAGCACCAATCTGTCTTCTAAGAATTTACTGGTATTTCTGAAATTGAGATTGTACTGGTCAAATGTCGAAGTCGGAATTACTCCTTTATTAGTGGTATTTCCCAGAGAAAAGAAACTTGAAGATTTATCATTTCCCGCCTGGAAAGTTAATCCGTTGGTCCAGGTTATACCTGTATCAAAAAAATCTTTTACATGATCTTTAGAAGTTCCTTTTGCACCCCAGCTGTCTTGTGAACCGGTATTTCCGGTAGACGCATCATATGGGGTGGTCTGAAGATAGCTGTATTGAAGCTTCGGCAAATTATATACTTTATCAAAAGTAAGACTTGACGTAAAGGAAAGAAGACCTTTTCCTTTAGCTCCGGTCTTGGTAACGATCAATACCGCTCCGTTTCCTCCGGCAGCTCCATATAAAGCTGCTGCAGAAGCCCCTTTTAAGAAATTAATGCTTTCAATATCTTCGGGATTTATTGTACTCAATACATCACCTGTATCAGGCATAGATGCAAAATAATCAACATTCGGGCCTGTAGTTCCCTGGGTTCCGGTATTGTTAATAATAGGAATACCATCAATCACATACAATGGCTGGCTGTTCCGTGTAGATTTGTCTCCCCTCATGATAACCCTGACCGATCCACCGGCTCCACCATTGGTCTTATTAATCTGCACATTGGAAACCTTCCCGTTGATTGAATTCAAAAGGTTGGGTGTTTTTACTTCTGTAAGCTCATCTCCTCCAATCTGCTGGCTAGAGTACGTTAAGGACCGTACCTGCCTTTTTATCCCCAAAGAAGTAACAACCACCTCTTCTATTTTGGTTGTTTTAGCAGTATCTGCCTTTTTTGTTTCCTGTGCGTAGGCAGATAAAGAAATAGCTAATAAAACCGGTATAACAGTTTTTCTCATAAGGTTAGTTTTATTAAGATTTATTTGAGAATCAATTACATCGCTTTAAATATGGTATACATTTTAAAATGAGGTTTATCTTCATTTTTCAACAATATTTGTATTAAATAATTAAAGTTTTGTTAAGATTTAATTCATATTAGCAAATCTAAATTTTGTAACCAGTCAGATGTAATGCTATTTTATCATAAAACGATATTATTATTTCAGTCTATTTTTAAAACTCTCTTTTAACTACTGATATACAGCAACATAGATGATTTAAAATTTTTTGTTTTTTGATCAATTTATATAACATTTTTAGCATTTATCATTAATAAATCAGATTTTTCAACAAAAAATCCGGATGAATAGATCCGGATTCTTAGAATATAAAATGTATTTCCTTTATTTAAAATAGATTATTCAATTTTTTTTACTCCTTTAAACAGTTCTTTAAACTCAGTGGGTGTTGTCTTTTTAATGGATTTAAAAACTTTGTTGAAATTGGCTATATTATTGAAGCCTGCCTCAAAAGCAGTCTCAAAAACTGTCAGATTCTTCTCCATTAACCATCGTGCGGCATAGCTGATCCTTATTTCGTTCAGATAATTCACAAACGTTTTACCTGTTCTTTTCTTAATAAACCTGTTGAAGGTCACACTACTCATGTTAATCAGTGAAGCAGCATCGTGGAGAGTTATTTTATTTTCGAAATTCTTATGGACAAAATCATGAACTACCTTCATTCTGTCGTTATCCGCAAAGGTTTCAAGTTCTATGCTATAGGATGATAAAAGGGTTTTATCTTCTGCGATTGCCAGCTCGTTCAGGATCTTCATGATCTCAATAAAAGACTCAAAACTGTTCATTTTTGATAAATTGAGAAAAGAATCTTTTAGCTTTTCAGCAGTTTCCTGTGAAAACAGAATCCCTTTAATCGAATCCTTCATCAGATTGCTGATGGGTTTCAAAATATTTTTATCCATCATGGACTGATTAAAAAAATCCTGATTGAACTGAACGGTGATCTCGTGGGTTTTCCTGTTTTTACATTTATGATTGGCCCAGCAGTGCGGTAGATTAGGCCCTACAAGAACCAGCTCGATATCGCCGATCTCTCCTGTGTGGTCGCCAATCATCCGGCGGTAGCCTTTTCCTTTACTGATAAAATTGATCTCGATTTCCGGGTGGTAATGGTATGGAAAATCAAAAGATGCCTTTATCCGGTCGAACACAAGAAAACTGTCCTCTGGAGATAATGGCGTTATTTCTCTCAAAATATTTTCTAGCTTGCTCATTTAGTTTTTGAAGAAATTAAAGTTATCATTCAATACAGTACTTTTTTGCAAATTTGACAAAAAACTAATTAACTATAATATAATTTTTATTTTTTATGTCATTTTTAATCAAAAAATGAAATTTAAATTGCGAATCGTTAATTTAATAAAAATCATATTAAAAATTCGATTTGGACAACAAATAAATCTTATAAAATGAGGAATCAGTAATTAAATTCTTTAAAAAACCTTCTTTTTTGTACCTTTAAGCTAAAGTAATTGTATGCAGGAACTTATTTTCGAAGATCACTACAAAAAACTCGGACTTGAAATGTTCTCCGATGAAAACCTGGAAACGATTAATGGAAATAAATTCAAATATGATATAAAAATTCTTTTTGTTACTCAAGGTTACGAACTTAGTGTAGATTTTAATCATTATAAAATATCAACACCTTCGCTTTTTTTCCTCACCAGCCAGCATTTGAAAATAGAGAAAGGAAAAGAAACATCCACACTTCTTTATTACAACCGCGACTTTTACTGCATCCAGATCCACGACAAAGAGGTAGCCTGCGACGGACTTCTGTTTCACAATGTATTCGAAATTCCTTTTGTAGAGCTTACCGAAACGGAAACATCTGTTATCAGGGGGCTATTTCAAAATATAAAAGATGAGCTTCAATGGAAAGATTCTTCTGCTGAAGAAATGATCAGAACGTATGTAAAGCAAATGATCATCCGGGCCACCAGAAACTGGAAGAAACAGCATCTTAATAATGATGCCGTTAAAATCCCAGGTAGCGAACTGGATATTTTCAGGGATTTCAGCAGGTATCTTGAAATTCATTTCAAGGAAAAACATAACGTAGCTGATTATGCAGAGCTACTTCACATCTTTCCAAAAACTCTAACTCATAAATTTAAAAACCTGAATCTGGATTCGCCTAATCAGTTTATTATCAACAGAATTTTACTGGAAGCTAAAAGACTGCTCTTTTATACAGATAAGCACGTCAAAGAGATCGCTTATGATCTAGGCTATGAAGATCCTGCTTATTTTAACAGGCTTTTCACGAACAAAACAGGAAGCACCCCTTCAAATTTCAAGAAAAATTACTCGTCGGGAAAAAAGTACAATATTTAAGTCTTTTTATCTATTGAATCCGGCCTGCAACCACTCTATCTTTGTATTATTAAATTAACATATTAAAAAACAATAAAAAGTAAACATTATGAGACGTAACGCAACTGCCGTTTGGAACGGTAACATCAAAGAAGGTAACGGACATTTAACTACTCAAAGCACGACTTTAAACGAAACTCAGTATTCTTTCAACAGCCGTTTTGCTGACGGAGTGGGAACAAATCCTGAAGAATTACTGGCTGCAGCACACGCAGGATGTTTCACTATGAAATTAAGCGCTGAACTTTCCCAAGCCGGTTTTACACCTGAAGAATTAAAAACAACATCTGTGATTACACTGGATCCAAGTGTTGGTAAGATCACAAAATCAGAACTGACTTTAACGGCAAAAGTTCCGGGACTTTCAGAAGAAGATTTCCAGAAATATGCTAAAATTGCTGAAGAAGGATGCCCGGTGAGCGCAGCTTTCAATTTTGAAATTACATTGAATGCTACTTTAGCTTAATTATATTTCAAATTTCTTATTTGGACCATTAAGGTTTCTTAATTTAGAGATCTTAATGGTTTCTATTTTAAAGCCTTGCTCTAAACATTGTATCATATTTTCCCGCAATTATACAGATTACATAGATTTTTGAAAATTTTAAACTTCCATATAACTAATGTGATCTTCTTAAACATTATAACCTTAACTGTCTAGAATTTTTGTGCCTCTTGCGTTCGAGAAAATAGATTTAAAATAAAATATACCAATCGGTATATTTTTGTATATTTGTATTGAAATTATAGTAAATGTCAAAAGCAGAAAAGACCAAACAGTTTATTATTGAAAAAACCGCCTCTTTATTTAATACAAAAGGCTATATGGCTACGTCCTTATCAGACATTACGGAAATTACCGGCCTCACCAAAGGAAGTATTTACGGAAACTTTGGTAATAAAGATGAAGTAGCACTTGAGGTTTATCAATACAATTCTGGTTTACTTTCTAAAAATATGGCCAGATCATTAGGAGAGGAATTCGCAACTACCATTGACAAACTCAATGCCTTTGTGAGCTTTTACCGGAAAAACTGGAAAGCAGTATTTGAAAACGGCGGCTGCCCATTAATGAATGCTGCTACCGAAGCTGATGATACTTTTCCCAGTCTGAAAAAGCAGGTGACCTTATCATTTGAAGGTTGGATAAAAAAAATAGCTTCCGTAATTGCTGAGGGCCAGGAAAATGGAGAGATCCATCAAACTGTAGACGCATTTGGTTATGGCTCTCTTTTCATTATGCTTATTGAAGGTGGAATATTGCTTTCCAAAACAACAGAAGATGAAAACTATTTACATCTGGCTTTGGACAGAATATCGTTGATGATCGATAAAGAACTCAAAATACTTCCCTCATAAATTTTTCAATATGGAAACAAAAAAAGTAGCGATTGTAGGATACAGCAGAATTCCTTTCGCCAGAGTCAATACAGCCTACGCAGATCTGGATAATCAGGAACTTCTGGAAGCAACCCTTAACGGTTTGATCAATAAATACAGTTTACAGGGAAAACTCCTGGGCGAAGTGGCTGGTGGTGCCGTTATCAAACACATTTCAGAAAGCAACCTCATCAGGGAATCTGTGATGAATACTTCGCTAGATCCTGCTACTCCTGCATGCGATCTACAACAGGCCTGTGATACGGGAATTGAAGCAGCAGTTTATATTGGGAATAAGATTGCATTAGGCCAGATAGAAAGCGGTATTGCCTGTGGTGTTGAAGCGATGAGCAACATTCCTTTTGAATCTGCTCCAAGATTAAGAAAAGCGCTTTTAAAAGCCAATAAAGAAAAATCAGTATTTGGAAAATTAAAACAGCTTCTAACTCCAAAACTGAAGGACTGGATGCCGATTCCCTACAAAGGACAGGAGCCTAAAACCGGTCTCGTAATGGGCGGACACACAGAAATCACAGCCAAATATTACAATATCTCTCGTGAGGATCAGGACGAATTAGCATTCAAAAGCCACCAAAACATGGCTAAAGCTTATGACGAAGGATTTTTTAAAGATATGATTGTTCCCGCTTTCGGTTTAGATAAAGATAATAATCTCCGTAGAGATACCAGCCTTGAAAAACTTTCCCAGCTAAAACCTGCTTTTGATAAAGAGCATGGAACCTTAACTGCAGGAAATTCAACTCCCTTCACTGATGGTGCATCCGCAGTCTTAATGGGAAGCGAAGAATGGGCGAATGCCAATGGCCTTCCAATTTTAGCGTATGTTACTTTTTCAGAAGTAGCAGGTATTGAATATGTTGATCATAAACAAAATTTACTTCTGGCTCCTGTTTTCGCTGCAGACAGAATGCTGAAAAAAGCAGGAATGAGTCTTGAAGATTTTGATTATTATGAAATCCACGAAGCCTTTGCAGCCCAGGTTCTCGCCACTATCAAGATTTGGGAGAATGATGACCTGGCTAAACAATTCGGTCTGGAAAAGGCTTTGGGAAAAATTGACAGGAATAAACTGAATGTAAAGGGCGGAAGTCTCGCAGTAGCGCATCCATTTGCAGCCACTGGTGGCAGAATTATCGGGACACTGGCAAAACTGCTCCATGAAAAAGGCAGTGGAAAAGGGTTCATCTCAATTTGTGCTGCAAGAGGACAAGGTGTAACGATGATTTTAGAAAAATAAAAACAGAAAATATGGACAGATTAACCCAACTTCAGCAATTCATCGGAAAAGAATTCGACCAGTCCCCATCCCCTTTTATGAAATGGCTCAATCCTATTGTTCTTTCTGTGGAAGAAGGACATCTGGAGTTCCAGTATAAAGTAAGACCGGAATGGTTGAACCCTATTGGAAATCTCCACGGCGGTGTCACGGCTGCGATTGTTGATGACCTCATTGGAGCCACAATGTTCTCCCTGAACGAAAATTCTTTCATAACGACCATCAATAATGTGATCGATTATTTTTCAACTGCAAAAGAAAATGATAATATTGTAGCCGAAACGAAAATTATAAAACGAGGCCGGCAATTTGTCCATGCGCAATGTGAAATATGGAACGCAGACAAAACAAGACTGATTGCCAGGGGAACCTCCAATCTATTCAAAATTAATAACTAAATATGAAGAGAGTTGTCATTACAGGATTGGGCGCAGTAACGCCTTTGGGGAATAATGTCGAAGATTTTTGGCAAAACAGCATTAACGGGGTCAGCGGAGCGGGTCTGATCACCCATTTTGATTCAGAAAAATTTAAAGTTCACTTCGCCTGTGAAGTGAAAAATTTTGATCCGAAAGTTTATCTTACCCACAACGAAATAAAAAGAAGCGACCTGTTTTCACAATATGCAATGTATGCCTCTGCTGAAGCTATTCAGGATTCGGGGCTGGAGTTTGATAAGATGGATCCTTTTGATACCGGAGTAATCTGGGGAACCGGGCAAGGTGGTATGTGGACCTTTGAAAGTGAAGTGATGAATTTTTCAGAAGGCGACGGAACACCGAGGTTCAATCCTTTTTTTGTTCCTAAATTCATCGCCAATATGGCTTCAGGAATGATTTCTATGAAATTTGGTCTCCAAGGGATCAACTACACTACGATTTCAGCCTGTGCAACGGGAAATACGGCATTGATGGATGCCTTCAATTATATCCGTCTCGGAAAAGCGAAAGTGATTATCAGCGGTGGTTCTGAAGCCGCAATTACGCCGGCTTCTGTAGGTGGTTTCTCTATTATGAAAGCAATGTCTACCCGAAATGATGACTTTACCACAGCAAGCCGTCCTTATGATACAGAAAGAGACGGTTTTGTCATGGGTGAAGGTGCAGGAGCTTTGGTTCTTGAAGAATATGAACATGCTGTAGCCAGAGGAGCTAAAATTTATGCCGAATTAGCCGGAGCAGCAATGACTGCAGATGCCTATCACATGACTGCACCTCATCCGGACGGTGTGAGTGCCATCAAAGCCATGCAGCTGGCTATGAAGGAGGCAGGAGCCAACGCAGAGGATATTGACTATCTTAATCCCCACGCAACTTCCACGCCGATTGGAGACGTGATCGAATTAAAAGCGATCAGTAAATTATTTGGAGGAAGCAAAAACCTCGATGTCAGTGCTACCAAGTCTATGACAGGACACTTATTGGGTGCTGCGGGTGCTGCGGAAGCCATTCTTTCCATAAAAGCAATAGAAAAAGGAATTATTCCTCCAACAATCAATCTTCATAGTTTAGATGAAAATATTCCAAAGGATGTGAATATCGTGTTTGGAGAAGCTAAAGAAAAGGATATTAATTTTGCATTGAGTAATGCTTTCGGATTCGGAGGTCATAATGCAACTGTAGTCTTTAAGAAATTTAAATAAGAAAAGCAGTCAAATAGACTGCTTTCTTTTTATCAATTAATTAAGAACGTTGAAATAGTATCCTATTTCGTGTCAGAAATAAAATAATCATCTGCACCTTCCTCTATCGGAATATAAAGTCTCTCCCATTTTTCACCTCCTATCATCTCCCAGCTATGCCCTTCTCCTTTTGTATCTTCAGCCAGAAGAATAATTCCCGGCTCAATAAGAAATGTGGAAGTATCACTTACTTTAAATCTGATTTTTCCTTTTAATGTGACTACATACTGCCTTCTTGGAGCTGGATGGGCCACCTTTTCCCATTCCTCAACGGTATTACTGATCCAAAAAGTGGTTGTATTCATAGGCTTCAGGGTCGGAATTTTACCTTTCTCGAACGTGCTTGTTCCATCGGGGTTATTCATCAGCCTGACAGCGGAAACAAATTCTGAAGTATCTTCCATTACAAATCTTTATGCCTTCAACCATTCCGAAGAAGAAAGATACTTCTGATCGGGATAATAAATAAAAAGACAGTTTCGTCCTTTTATGGTATTAATGATAGGCTGTGTCAATGCTTTCGGTACTGCGGGACATCCCCAGCTTCTTCCGATTCTTTTGTGCATGGAAGCGAAATCATCACTTACATAATCTGCTCCGTGCATTACGATAGCTCTTCTATAGGCAGCATCATTAAATCCTTTGTCCATTCCCAGAAGCTTTAAAGAATATCCGTTGTCTCCCTGGTAAGTGGCATCCGTGATATAAAATCCTAAGCTGCTCTGCAGCGAACTTTCCGTGTTAGAAAAATTCGTCGCAAATTCTTCGCCTGTATTTTTTCCGTGTGCTACCAGTGAATTGAATAATACTTTTTTCTCGTTGGTGTCAATTACCCAAAGTCTTTTGGTATTTGAAGACATAGAAAAATCGCAGATAGTCAATAAATGCGAGTCTTGGTTCAGCAATCCTGCTTTCTTTAAATTCTCAAATCCTGTCAATGCTTTTGAAAAAACTTCGTAATTCAGTTCATGTTCAGGGTCAAATGGAATTGATTTGTACAATTCTTCTGACGAAGACACAGCTGCTGCAGTCTTCTCAGATTTCGTGTCAGTTACTCTTTCCGTTTTTTCGGTCTTGACTTTTTCATTCTTCACCATTACTTTTGGCGAGATATAGAATGAAGTCGTCACCATATAAACAAGGCCTAATACGCTATAAATTCCTCTCATTCAATACTGTTAAATTCTAAATTAGTGAGGCAAAATTATAAAAACATAATTACCAGCCGGTTATAACTCTACAAAGTTTAACTCAATTTAAGAAACTTTAACTTCCTGATTTTGTGAATTAAAAGGTTTTATTTTTCTGAATCTGCAACAAACTCAAGGCTCACAGAATTCATACAGTAACGCAATCCTGTAGGTTTCGGACCATCATCAAAAACATGTCCCAGATGGGAATCGCAACGTTTGCAAAGTACTTCTACCCTTTCCATTCCATAAGCTGTATCTCTTTTGTAATAAACTCCTTCTTTATCTGCTTCAAAAAAACTCGGCCACCCGCAGCTGCTGGAAAATTTTGAAGTAGAACGGAAGAGGTGATTACCGCAGACTGCACAATAATAGTCTCCCACTTCATCAAATTCATTATACTTTCCGGTAAAAGCTCTTTCTGTAGCAGCTTCTCTTGAGATAGCATATAAGTCGGGAGCCAGGATCTTTTTCCATTCCTCATTGGAAATATCCAATTTTGACGTATCGGTTCTGGAGTAGTATGGATTGTTTTTTGCTTCTTTATTTTCCATAGAAATAGTTTTAAAAGGCTGAAACTTCTGCATCATACTTGCAGATAAGTAAATAAATTTTAATCTTGAATTTCATTCCTGTTTGGGAATGACGGTTTGATGACCAAATTTAGTAAATTTGAGAATATGAATGACGAAGCAAAAAGAAAACAGCTGAGAAAATATAAAATGTTTGCCACCGGATTGTTTGTCCTGATGGCTATTATTTTTATCGCTACCACGTTACTTGAAAAGTCCAATCCATCTCATTGGCTGGGTTATGTACGGGCTTTTTCTGAAGCAGCTATGGTGGGTGCTCTGGCAGACTGGTTTGCTGTAACCGCTTTGTTCCGGCATCCGCTTGGACTGCCGATTCCTCATACCAACCTTATTGAAAACAGCAAACAGCGGTTAGGGGATAATCTGGGAAGCTTTGTGGTGAGTAATTTTCTTTCGCCTCAGAATATACGCCCTTATATCCAGAAACTTAAAGTTTCAAATTTTGTCGGAGAGTGGCTTGCCAAAGAAAAAAGCCAGGAAATCCTGATCAGGAACCTGTCGGATATCGTTCTGGATATTCTGAATAAGCTTGATGATACTTCTGTAAGCCAGTTTATCAGCAAAAAAGTTTCTGAAATGACGGATGACATCAAGTTGAATAAAGTAGTTGGGAACGGGATCGGTTATATTCTGGAAAAGAATGACCATCAGAGGATAGTAACTAATCTGTCCAAACAAATTAAAGAATATATTATTGAAAATGATGAAATGATCAAAGAGCGGGTAGAGAAAGGAAGTTATTCATTCATTCCATCTTTTGTTGATCATAAAATTGCTGATAAAATTGCCAGCGGGCTTGCTGATTTTTTCAAAGAAATTGAAGAAGACCCGGAACATCAGATCCGAAACCTCATTACTCAGAAAATTTATGAATTTTCTACTGATCTAAAGGAAGATCCCAAATGGGATGATGAGTTTAAAACCATCAAAAACGGTCTTCTGAAAAGTAATAAGCTTGACGAATATTCCAGTGATATCTGGATCTCCATTAAGAAAACATTAATGAAAGAACTTCTGGACGATCAATCTTCTTTAAAAGGATATCTCACAAAAAACCTGAATGAATTTTCACAAAATTTAAAAACAGATGAGAATCTCCAGAATAAGATTGATCATTGGGTAAGAGTGACTGCTTATAAATATATCCTTAAAAATACCCATCAGTTCGGAAACCTCATCAGCTCTACGGTAGGCAACTGGCAGGGGAAAGAACTCAGCGAGAAGATGGAGCTGGAAGTGGGCAAAGACCTTCAGTTTATCCGGGTAAACGGAACGCTAGTTGGCGGATTGGTCGGGCTGATTATCTACACCATTGCCAATTTCTTCCTCTAAAACTATTCACAACCATGAAAAAACTTTTTATTACCCTATTCCTATACCTTTTTGTCTGTTATTTTGGGCAGAAAGTCGAATTTAAGGCTATAACAGATTCCTCGCAGGTTTTTAAAGGGGAAATTGCAGGAGTCCCTGTTACCTTGCACCTCAGCTACACCGGAATTGCAGATTGCAGCCTATATCAGTATTTTATAGACGGATGGTATTATTATGATAAATACCAGAAAAAAATACCGCTGACTGGCATTTATGATTCTGGAAAATTGTATTTATACAATTTTGGGAACAGACAAAAGCAAAATTCCAAGTTATTAAAAGATCAGATCACCTCACCTCAAAAAGTGGAAAAAACTGACGAGATCGCAGCAACACTATCTCCCAAAGAATATATGATTTTTGAATCGGATGATATCAAGGAAAATACTATTTCCGGAAATTTTTATTTGAAAGATAAAGTTCAATCTGCAAAACTGTTTACCGGAAATGATATGATTTATCGTTTTAATAATTATCTGACATTACCCAACAACAAGAAGATCAACACCTTTGACTTCATTAATAAGCACGGTGGAAATCAATTAATTTCTTATGCTTCCGGAGACAATGGAAACCGTGTTTTACTGTATTTTGAACACTCTTCCAACTTCAATGCGTGCGGAAGATGTGGAGCAAGTGAAGGTGAAAAGGGCTACAGGGTTTTATATTTTACCAAAGACTGGAATTATAAAAGTTATGAAGAATTCCTTACTGAAAGCTGTCTGGAAAATATCTATGACACCCTGGAAACAAAATCTAAAGACCGGAAAACCTTACAGTTTAAAGTCAGTAAAACATCATCTTCACCAGCATATGCTTTTACGGTTGATATAAAAAATGCATCGGTTGTGAAGTCAAAATAAAAAAGAGAGCCATACAACTCTCTTCTTATTTTATCTTGGAAGCCTGCTGGCTCTTTTTAAAAGTTCTTTATTGATCTCATTGATCAGTTCCGGGCCTTCATAAATAAATCCAGTATACAGCTGTATCAGGCTTGCTCCTGCATCCAGTTTTTCAATGGCATCTTTAGCAGAATGTATTCCTCCTACTCCAATGATTGGGAAAGCTCTGTTACTTTTCTCAGAAAGATATTTGATCATTTTTGTACTTCTTTCACGAATAGGCTTTCCACTTAACCCGCCATTTCCTATTTGCTTTAAAGTTTCGGAAGAGGTTTTCAGACCTTCCCGATTAACAGAGGTATTGGAAACAATCGCTCCATCAAGTTTTGTCTCTGCAATCAGTTCAATAATTTCATCCAACTGATTGTCATTAAGATCCGGAGCTATTTTCAGTAATATGGGTTTCTTTACAGATTTTGTCTGATTGATTTTTTTTACTGCGGTAATCAGTTCACGCAGATATTCTACATCTTCCAGTTTGGCATGGCTCCCTACATTCGGACAGCTTACATTCAGTACAAAATAATCTACATGAGGATGAAGGCCATCAAAACAATCCAGATAATCCTGTGTATAGTTTTCTGGACTTGTATTGGTATTCTTGCCGATGTTTCCTCCGATAATGATTTTTCCTTTGTTGGATTTCAGTTTTTCGATTGCAGCTTCAAGACCATCGTTATTGAAGCCCATCCTGTTGATAATTCCTCCATCTTCAATTAAGCGGAACAATCTTTTCTTAGGATTTCCTGTCTGAGCTTTGGGTGTCACAGTTCCGATTTCTACAAATCCAAAACCAAGGTCTCCCAACTCGTTGAATAAAACCGCATTTTTATCAAAACCTGCAGCCAATCCAACTGGATTTTTAAATTTCAAACCGAAAACTTCTCTTTCCAGACGTTTGTCTTCAATAGGTTTTGGGAAAAATAATTTAGTAAGAAATCCAAAATTTTTAAGCATTGAAAATGTAAAATGATGAACTTCCTCGGGATCAAATTTGAAGAGAATGGGTCTGATGATACTTTTGTACATTGAAAAAAAGTTTTACAAAAATACTCAATTTAAAATTAATGTCCGGTTACCTTATGATATTTTATCAAAATATTTTATAAATATCATCTATCAGATACTACCTGCAAATCAATGCAATTTTAACGTAAAAAAAATATAAACTGCTTTTATCCTTGTCAAGGTTTGAAACCTTGACAAGGATGTTTAGACTTTGTGCTTAAATTAAGAATAAGAACTCAAATCGAAATTCAAAATATTCCCTACTCTTTTAAACTCGTCATCTATAGTGGCATTTACCGTAATTCTTTCGTTAGAAACAGGATGATTAAAAATCAATTGATGGGCGTGAAGTGTCATTTTGTTAATGCCAAATTTTTGAAGCCACAATTTATTCTGTTTATTGCAGCCGTGTTTACGGCAGCCTAAAATAGGATGCAGAATATGTTTAAAATGCTTTCTCAACTGATGAAATCTGCCGGTTTCCGGAATGGCTTCTACCAAACAATATCTTGAAGTCTGATGTTTTAAAAATGGTAAGTCTATTTCTGATGTCTGCAAACGATGATAATAAGTAATGGCATTTTGCTTTATTTCGTTTTCGTTAATCAAATCATAATCAATCGTTTCTTCTTCTTTAGTCCAACCACGAAGAATTGCCAGATATTTCTTCTCCACTTCGCGTGATGCAAACTGTTCGCTCATAATTCTAAGCGTTTCTTTATCCAAAGTGAATAACAAGACCCCTGAGGTTTTTCGATCTAACCGATGTACAGGAAACACTTTTTGCCCAATCTGGTTTCTTAATTCCTGAATAGCATAGGTATCGGCCTCCCCGGAATAAAAAGATTTATGTACCAATAATCCGCTTGGTTTATTGATGGCGATAAGATGCTCGTCGCGATAAAGAATTTCTAACATGGGACAAAAGTAGAATTTTTTGACTGATCTCCAGCCCTGATTGAGCGGCATGTTTAAGCTCTTTTCAGGATTTATTTTGCGGCGGCGGAGCCGCCGCAAAATAAATCCTGAAAAAGCGAGTAGTGAAAGCAGGTTCCCGGCTCCTAATTTCTATCTATACAAAAACTTCCATCTTCCATCTTCTAACTTCCCGCTTTTTCACTATTTTTGCACCTTAGACGATTAAAAAATTATGGCAAAGCAAGAAGATGTTTTCAAGAAAGTGATTTCTCACGCGAAAGAATATGGTTTTATTTTCCCTTCGAGTGAGATCTATGACGGTTTATCGGCTGTTTATGATTATGGACAAAACGGTGCTGAATTAAAAAACAATATCAAGCAATATTGGTGGAAAGCGATGGTACAGCTTAACGAAAATATTGTAGGTATAGATTCGGCTATCCTTATGCATCCTACAACTTGGAAAGCTTCAGGCCACGTTGACGCATTCAATGATCCTTTAATTGACAATAAAGATTCTAAAAAACGTTTCAGAGCAGACGTTTTGGTGGAAGATTACTGTTTGAAAATTGAAGATAAAGAAAATAAAGAAATTGAAAAAGCAGCGAAAAGATTCGGTGAGTCTTTTGATAAAGCTCAATTTGAAGCTACCAATCCAAAAATCCTTGAATACAGAACAAAAAGAGAAGCTATTCTTTCAAGATTGGCAAAATCTCTGGAAAATGAGGATCTTGCTGATGTAAAATCTTTAATTGAAGAATTGGAAATTGCTGATCCGGATACCGGTTCCAAAAACTGGACGGAGGTAAGACAATTCAACCTGATGTTCGGAACAAAATTAGGAGCTTCTGCAGATTCTGCGATGGATCTTTATTTAAGACCGGAAACGGCTCAGGGTATCTTCGTTAATTTTTTGAACGTACAGAAAACTTCACGTCACAGACTTCCTTTTGGTATTGCTCAAATCGGTAAAGCATTCAGAAACGAAATTGTTGCCAGACAGTTTATCTTCAGAATGCGAGAATTCGAACAGATGGAAATGCAGTTTTTTGTAGCTCCGGGAACTGAATTGGAATTCTACGAACAGTGGAAAACAAAACGTCTGAACTGGCACCTTGCTTTAGGTTTAGGTGATGACAATTACAGATTCCATGATCACGAAAAACTGGCTCATTATGCCAATGCTGCTGCGGATATTGAATTTAATTTCCCATTTGGCTTCAAAGAGCTGGAAGGAATTCACTCCAGAACAGATTTCGATTTAAAAGCGCATGAAAAACATTCAGGAAGAAAGCTTCAGTTCTTCGATCCGGAAAGAAATGAAAATTATGTTCCTTATGTAGTGGAAACTTCTGTAGGTCTAGACAGATTATTCCTTTCTATCTTCTCACACAGTCTTAAAGACGAAGTACTGGAAGATGGTTCGGAAAGAACAGTTTTATCTCTTCCACCGGCTTTAGCCCCTGTAAAAGCGGCTATCCTTCCTTTGATGAAGAAGGACGGTTTAGCAGAATATGCAGAGAACATCTTCAATGATCTGAAATATGATTTCAATCTGTTCTACGAGGAAAAAGATGCGATCGGAAAACGTTACAGAAGACAGGATGCGATCGGTACTCCTTACTGTATCACCATCGACCATGATTCTCTTACAGATCATACGGTAACGATAAGAGACAGAGATACAATGCAGCAGGAAAGAGTTCCTGTTTCCGATTTAAGAAGGATCATCGACGAGAAGACAAACTTCAGAAATTTACTTTCTAAACTATAGATCAAAAGCCTCCAAATATGGAGGCTTTTGATTTGCAGTTTACAATATAAACATTTGCATTATCCTAAATCTACAAGGGATTTTTTATACGCTCACAGATAATGGCATTAGGAACTTTTCTATATTCCATTAAACCCTTACAGGTCTTGAGGCTCAAAATTTTTAATCAATTACTGTAATAATAGTTTATTTACGGTGGCTTTGTCATTTTCTTATCAAAATTATTTTAAATTTGTTTAAGACTGATATTCATGATCATATGAGGGCATTAAAATACGTAATAGGCGGAGCAGCTGCAGGTGTAGCCGCAGTTTATCTTTTGGGATACGATTATTTATTCAGCGGAATTTCTAAAACGTACCTCAAAGGAAGATCAAGTGCCTACATTGATGACGGAAAACTTTTTCCGGGAAACCTCATCGATACTGAAGAACCTGTATTGTGGACAGAAGATCCCGAATACAATAAGAAAGAACTGCATGAGCATGTGCTTAAAGATTTAAAGCATTCCAAAACCGCTGCTTTTGTGGTTATAAAAAACGGAAAAATTCTTCATGAGCAGTATTGGGATGGCTACAATCAGCTTTCCCAGACCAATTCTTTCTCTATGGCCAAAGCTGTTACAGTAATGTTATTAGGAAAAGCTTTGGAAGAAGGTATTATCAAGAATATTCACGAAAAGCTTTCTGATTTTTATGCTGAATTTAAAGAAAAAGAATTCGGAAGTGAGGTGACGCTTAAAAACTTAGCCCAAATGGAAGCAGGACTTGACTGGGATGAAAATTACAATAATCCCTTTCTCCCGAATGCAAAGGCCTATTATGGAAGAAATCTTATAAATGCTGTTTTCTCAAGAAGATTTAAAGATGAACCCGGCACCCGGTTCGAATACCAGAGCGGATCTACTCAACTTCTCGGATTTGCTTTAAAAAAGGCTCTGAACCTGACACTTGCCAGCTACTTATCAGAGAAATTCTGGATCCCGATGGGGATGGAGCAGAATGCATACTGGAGTACCGATAATCACGGAATGGAAAAAACCTACTGTTGTATTCACTCCAATGCAAGAGATTATGCAAAACTGGGTCAGCTGTTTTTAAATAACGGAAAAGTGGGTGAAAAGCAGATTCTCAACTTAGATTTTATCGAACAGATGAGAACACCTACCAAAAAATCGCAGGAGATCTATGGAATGGGGCTTTGGATCAATCATGACAATCCCATCAGGCATTATTACTTCCTTGGATTGCAGGGCCAATATATTATTATGGTTCCTGAGCACAATATGGTCATTGTAAGAACCGGAAGCTACCGCAATAATCCAAAGAATGATAGAGGAAGACCGGATCAGGTAAAATTTCTTGTCAATGAAACCGTTCAATTATTTCAGTAAGCTTTATGGAAAAACACAGCCCGAAAATAGATGCCTATATTGAAAAATCACAGGATTTTGCAAAACCGGTTTTAGAATATATCCGTGAAACGGTGCATGAATTTTGTCCTGATGCAGAAGAAACAATGAAGTGGAGCTTTCCTCATTTTATGTATAAAGGAAAAATTCTCTGTGCGATGGCTTCTTTCAAGCAGCACTGCACTTTCGGTTTCTGGCTGGAAAAGGAAATGAAAACCATGCATGAGATTACCCGGAATATTGAAAAAAACTCAATGTTCAGCTTAGGAAAGATCACCGGGATAGAAGATCTTCCGCCAAAAATTCAGCTAAAAAAAGCGCTTACTGAAGCAATGGAGCTTACCGACATGGGCGTTACCGTAAAAAAGGCAGCCCCATCTAAAACGGAAACAAAAATTCCTGATTATTTCCAAACTGCTTTGAATGAAAATATAAAAGCTTTAAAAGTTTTTGAAAAGAGTTCACCGTCTTTCAGGAAAGAATATATCAGCTGGATCATTGAAGCCAAGACTGAAGCTACCAGAAATAAAAGAATGGAACAGTCTTTGGAATGGATAGCCGAAGGTAAATCCAGAAACTGGAAATACGAAAAAAAATAAAACACAATAATTACGATGAAGAAAAAAATAATCTTCTTTTTCTTCTTTGCCATTTCAACTTTTACATTCTCACAAAACTTTGATTTTGAGGGACAATATAAATATGCGCGGTCTTTAGCTTCTAAAAACCCGGACAGTTCTGAAATCATATTAAACAGCATTATAGATTCTGCCCAGAAAAAAAAACAGCCGAATTATCTGGCAAAAGCATATTACCTGAAATCATTCAACAGCTATTTGAAATCGGATGCAAAAGCGACACTTGATTTTGCAGAAAAGGCATTAAAGATATCATCGGAGAACAATTATGGCCCCGGAAAAGCCCTTGCCTACAGAATGCAGGGAACACAGTATGCAAAACTGGGACTTTTAAAAGAAGCCTCCCAAAGCCTTAATAAAGGTTTAGATGAGATCAAAAATAATGATTCTGATGAGGGACATGAACTGAAAGGCATGATATATAATTCTTTCCTGATCCTTTTCAATGAGAACGAATATCAAAAGAAAGAATCTTATTCTAAAAATGCAGTCCGGGAATTTCAGAAGATAAAAAATATTCCCAGAAGAAATGAACTTCTGGTCTCTGCCTACACAAACTTAGGTTACAATTTATCAGAAGTAAAGAAATTTAATGAAGCCCAATCTTATTTTGTGAAAGCGCTTGCGTTCGTTGGACATGACAATCATTATTTGAGGGCTAATATTCTCCATGATATCGGGTTTTCTTTTTCACAGCAGAATAAACCGGACAGTGCGGTGTCATACTATCAGAAAGCTTTAAAAATTGCCAGTCAATATGGGTTTAGCGAAAAGAAAATAGAAATTACCAAAAACCTTGAAACTGCATACAAACAGATCGGAGATCTTCCTAATGCCCAAAAATACAAACTGGAAAATCTTGAATTAAAGGACAATGTTTCGTACAGCCAGAAAATGGCTGTTGATAAGACCTTTAGCCAAAAGGAAGAAAACTTTAATAAACAGCTGAGTGAAAGCTATACTACCTCCAAAGGCCTGATTACAGCATGCATCATTCTGCTCCTCATTTTAGGAATTATTATTTTTTATATAATCCACCTTAGAAAAAAATATAAAAACACAGTCACCGAAATCTATGAAAAAGGGATCACTCCTGCTTCCTATGAAGCAGATCCTCAGGAATCTGCTGAAGACCAAACCGGAATTAGTGTTCCGGCAGATATAAAAATATCGCCCGAAGTAGAAGGAAGTATTCTACTCGGCTTACAGGTTTTTGAAGAAAGCTTTGATTTTAACAATAAAAATATTTCACGTTACAATTTATCTAATACACTAAATGTTAATACAAAATATCTTTCAGCAGTTATTAAAAAGCATAAAAAATTTAATTTCAATCAGTACATCAATCATCTGAGGATCAATTATATTGTAGACAAATTAAAAAATGAACCTCAATACCGTAAATATAAAATCAATCATCTTGCTGAAATCACAGGATATTCTTCCCACAGTGCTTTTTCTCTTGAATTTAAAAAAATTACAGGGTTGCATCCCTCAGCATTCATCAAAACGCTTGATGAAATAGCTTAATTATTGTTCCGCTATAGTCAGGTTATTATATCCCCCGGTATTATTTAATGAAAAGCCTGTTGTATTTAAAGCATTTAAATTAAACCAGATGTAAGGCATGAGCCGTTGCCCTGCCGTCATGTAAAAAGATGCTGTACAGTTGCTTCCTGCATCAATGTTTCCGTTGCTGTTTGAAGACATGGTATTGACACATTTTACTGTATTTACAATATTTGTAGCAAGTAAACCCGCTGTGTTGTCATACAGCTGCCAGATTGCTTCTATCTGGATTGGATTTAAAGGATCTGCTGTATAATTAATGGCAAGCGGGGCCAGATCTGTAGTAAAAGTGGCTATATACACTCCGTTTCGGGGTGCTGTAAAAACTCCTGTTGAGGTATCAAAAGTAGTTCCGGAATTACTTTCAAAAGCTTTCGTCCAGCCTACCAGATAATTACTCACACGGTTTTGTAATCCTGTGGTGGTTAATGCAGAAGGTAAAACCAGTTTTACAGTATTATCTGTTTTTGCAGCAATAACAATGACCTTATTGACTGCTGGTTGGGCGGTAAGCAAGGGAAGCCATTCATTTCCGTTGGAGTACTCCATTCCTGTATTGTAGCGAATTGCGCCTTCGTCTGCTGCGGCAGCTGTAAGTGCAGAAGTACCGAAACCTACTGCTCCGTTCCCGGAATTTCTGGCATCTACTTTTACAGCCGGACTATGAGTTCCCGCCCCTATTCTTCCGGCGTTTGTGATCAAAACATCATTGCTCTGCTGAGCAGGCGTAAATGAAGATCCGGATACGGGATTGTCTTTCTGTCCGTCTGTATGAAGAATTCCTCTGGGATTCGGCGTATTGATCCCAATCTGGGAAGATGCCCAGTTAAAACTTAAAGCTAAAATAATTACTAAATATTTTTTTTTCATCATTTGTGTTTTTATAATCCGAAAATACTCAGAGACGTCAGTGACGCATCAGTATCCAGTGTTTTTGCTGTTCCTAAAGCCTGGTTAAGGCTTACCGTAATATTGTCTCCCTGGTTAAGGTTAAAAATTCCGGAACAATTTCCGGCGACACGGTTTGAAAGTGAATTGGTTCCCGGATAACTTCCTACACACTTGAAGACCTTATTGGTAGTGGAAGATGCAGAATTGGTCTGAATCAGGGTTTCATATCGTGAATCATTGGCAATAGCACCGGAAGCCAATGAAAAGGTGAAGGAGACAATATATATTCCGGCTTTTGATGCTACAAAAGTTCCCGTGCCTGTATTAAAACTTCCGTTGACATCCGTTTTTTTTGTCCAGTTGGTAACTGTAGCCTGCGTTCCACTTGTAAAGTTCTGTCCAGAAGCATTTTCTGCATCTACAAAATCATTGGGCGCTTTGTGTGCCAGTGCGGTCCATGCCGTACCATTGGAGTAGCTCAGATCCTGTGTTCCGGAATTGTATCTCAGTGCTCCGGCTTTTGCTGCAGAAGCAGTCTGGGATGTTCCTCCGATGCCCAGGGCATTCTGATGTTCGTTAGATCTCAAATCCAGTCTTGATTTGGGTGTTTTTGTTCCTGCTCCCATATTTCCTGAAGAAGTTATCACCACGTCATCATAGTAGCTGGCAGGAACTGCCGGTGCTGTATTTTTCTGTCCGTCTACATGGAGTATGCTTTCAGGAGAGGTCATATTGATTCCTACCTGAGCCTTAACAAATAAGCTTACGCTGATCATTAAAACGAGTCCTAATCTTTTTTTCATTATCAAGTGTATTATTGTTCTACAATAGAAAGATTCACAAAGCCATACTCATTGCTTGCGGGAGTAATATCCGTCCGTAAACTTAAGCTCCCATTAAATACCGATTGGTAGATATGAGGCTGGAAGGTGTCTCCTTTATTGAGCTGGATCCCTGCAACACATGAGCCCGCAACCTGTGCGTTCTTTGAGGTATTCGAAAAAGATTTTACGCATTTTTTAACAACAGTACTTCCGTTCACAACGTATCTGGCTTCAGAAAAATATCCTGAAACAATAGGAATTCTTACAAAGTCATAAGTAAAGGAGACGAGATATACCCCTGTTCTGGGTGCGGTGAAGATGCCTGTTCCCGGAGTGAAATTAGAAGTGGGATCTGAAATTTCTGTCCACCCCGCAATGCCTGTAGAAACCTGATAAGGAACCTTGACAGCAAAACTAGCAACCCTAAGATTGGCTACTACAACAGCTTTGGTAGGGGAAGAAATAAGATCCTGCCACACCACACCATCTGAGTATTGCATTTTTCCACCGTTCAGCGGATTATATCTCATGGCTCCAGAGGCTGCTTCTGATGCCGTCTGGGTAGTTTCACCTATTCCGATAGAGTTATCTGTATTATTAGTCGATCTTGCGTCTATTTTCACTGCGGGCGTAAGAAGTCCTATTCCTACTTCTCCGTTGGCCGTAAATACTACATCATTAGCTACCTGAGCAGCAGTTGGAATCCCTGTAGCCGGATTATCTTTGGTGCCATCTATATGTAGTACGGCTTGAGGGCTTGATGTATTAATGCCCACTTGTGCAGACATGAAATTTACCAAAAAGCATCCTCCAGCCACTACACATTTCATCATTGTGTTTATTTTTTTCATCTAAAGTTTGTGTTTTTCAGAATGTAAAATTCTTCAGCAAAGATAAATTCAAATACATCATTCCTACAACACATAAAAAATGAAATAAATACAAATAACTGAAAATGTAACACTTAAGTACATTTTAAACAGTATCAAAATTCGGAATTTTAGTAACTTCAAGGAAATACAGGACAAAAAACTAATGTTTTTTTTAAACAAGAAAGAGAATTTAATAGAAATTTTTAAACATTAATGAAATCTGAAATTGGCTTCGGGTAACGTATTCTTTTTCAGGAAAGCTTCATATTCCGGAGAGAGTTTTGCACGGCCAAAGGTATTTTCCCCACTCATGCTTCCGAGGCGTACTTTGTCTTTACCATACTTTTTATTCATGGCATCCATTGCTTTCATGACCGGCAGGTGCTGATTCTGGGTATCTTCTTCAAAAAGACTGATCTGCCTCTGATCCTCCGGAACAAAGTCATTCACCATCACCCCTGCTCTTTTATAATGGAATCCATCTTTATAAATGGCTTCGAAAAGTTCGTTCACAACCCTTCCTATTAAAATGGAAGAATTGGTAGGGTTGGAAAGAATTCGGGTCATGGCATTTCGGTATTCAGGCAGATCTTTTCTGAAACGGTTAGTCTGTACAAACACGGTGATCATCTTACAACAGGTATTTTGCTTCCTTAATCTTTCTGAGCAATACATTCCAAAAGTTTCCACCCGCTCCCTGACCTCTTCTTTCCCGATAAGCATCTGCATGAAACTCCGGGTAACCGCAATAGATTTTTTGGGTGATGGGGAATCCAGTTCCAGTTGGCGGATTCCTTTAAGCTCATTGATCATCCTTACCCCATGAATTCCCATGATCTTACGGACCCACATTTCAGGTTTTTGGAGCAGATCCCAGGCTTTATAAACTCCACTGTCCTGCATTTTTGCAGCAAGTTTACGGCCGATTCCCCATACATCACCTATATTGAGCCACCTCAAAGCTTTTTCAATTTTTTCAGGAGTGTCGAGGGTATAAACACCATCAAACTGATTTGGAAAATCCTTCACAATCCTGTTAGCTACCTTGCAGAGTGTTTTTGTAGGTGCAATTCCTATGCTTACGGGAATATTTTCTTTTGCTTTGATCTCGTCTTTTATCTTAAGGCAGTAATCACGGATATTGACATATTTAAAACCGGAAAGATCCAGAAATAGCTCATCAATACTGTATACTTCATAATCCAGGACATACGACTTTGAAATATTAATGACCTGCTGGCTTTTGTAATTATAAAGTTCAAATTTTGCAGAAAAGCTTTTCACATCATGCTGTTTGAAAAGATCTTTATATTTGAATGCAGGAGCTGCCATAGGAATGCCCAGATCTTTTGCTTCTTTACTTCTCGACACCACACATCCGTCATTATTGGAAAGTACCACAACAGGTTTTTCTTCGAGAGACCCATCCAGAGTTCGCTCGCAGGAAACAAAAAAGTTGTTGCAGTCGACTAAAGCATACATGATAGATGATGATAATTTTAACGCAAAATTATCATTTTTAAAGATAATTTCTTTCTTTAATTTTAAAATTAACACTATAATTAACACATTGATTATTATATAGTTAATTTATTTTAAACACGTCAAGTTCTGTCGTATTACTTCTATACCTTACATGCCTTCAATTCAGCTATCGGCAGATTACCTTTAAATATTCTTCCAGATCGATCTGATATAAGTGCTGTCGAATGACTTCTTCATTAATGGAGATGTCTTTTATTTGAACTTAAATCAAAAGAAACTTTTATAAATTCCTTTGTCCTTATGTTGTGAGAAATATCTATTTAAATTAGAAAATTTTCAAGAATCTAAATTTATTTTATTTAAAATATTAATTAAATACGTCAAGTTTCGTCGCCATTCATGTATACTTTTGTGGTATAATAATATACATCATGGACAAAATTACAATAGAAAGAATCAACAAGCTTCATCCTTATGTACGGGACGAAGTGAAGCAGATTATTAAAGAATGTGACGAGGCACTCACCGGACGTGCAAAGGTGAGAATTACCCAGGGACTGAGATCTTTTGAGGAGCAGGAAAAACTGTATGCCATCGGAAGGATCACTTCCGGTAAAAAAGTGACCAATGCAAAAGCCGGGCAGAGTATCCATAATTATGGCCTCGCTGTTGATATCTGCCTGATGATCGACGGTAAGGTGGCAAGCTGGGATACCGTCAAAGACTGGGATAATGATCAAGTGGCCGACTGGTATGAGTGTGTAAAGATTTTCGCAAAGCACGGTTGGGACTGGGGTGGAAACTGGAAGACTTTTAAAGACCTTCCCCACTTTGAAAAAAAGAATATCCTGACTAAAAAAGGACTGGTCAAAACAAACTGGCGAACGTTATCCAAGATGCCGAGGGATAAGCAGAATTATATTCTATTTTAATTCTCTTTTATTTGAAAATAATTATAATACGACAAGTTCTGTCGCTTCCCAATCCTACCTTTGGTTTGTTAGAAAAATGTTAGTTAACTGAGATCTCAATACTAAAACCAGCATCTGTTTTTAAAAACAGAACGTTGGTTTTAGTTGTCTCAGGACTCTATTTTTCTTTTGAAAAATTACTAAAAATCACATGAAAAAGACAACCATTCTTTCTTTGGACGGGGGCGGAATAAGAGGTATTATCACCTGTATTATTCTCCGCTACATAGAAGAGCAGCTTCAGTATCATGATAACCCGGCGGCCAAACTCGGGGATTATTTTGATCTGGTGGCCGGAAGCAGCACAGGAGGACTGATCGCTTCTATTATTCTATGTCCCGATGAACACCGGAAAGCAAAATATTCTATTCAGAAAGGATTAGAATTATATGCTGAAAAGGGAGGCGACATCTTTCAGGTATCTTTTTGGGAAAAGCTGGTCAATCCATTTGGCCTTCTTAATGAAAAAATCCCTCAGGAATCACTTGAAAAAAACTTAAATGATTTTTTTGGACACTTAGAACTTAAAGAATTTATAAAACCATGTTTAATAACCAGTTATGATATAGAAAACAGAAGAGCTAAGCTTTTTAACTCGTGGGAGGCTAACCTCAGCACAGATAATTTTTATGTAAAAGATATTTGTAGAGCTACATCGGCAGCGCCCACTTATTTCAGTCCGGTACAGATAAAATCTATGTATGGACAGATCTTCAGCCTGATTGACGGCGGTATGTTTGCGAATAACCCTACTTTATGTGCCTATGCGGAAGCGAGAAAAATTCCTTTTGCAGAAGTATTAAAGAATCACCAGAAAGCCAATCATCCGGGTGTAAATGATATGATTATTGTTTCCCTGGGAACAGGTATGGAAGCCAGACCTTATTCTTTTAAAAAGCTGCAAAAGTCAGGAAAAATAGGTTGGGTAAATCCTATCATTGATATCCTGATGTCTGCAAATGCAGAAACGGTAGATTATCAGATGTGCCAGATGTTCCAGACCTTGGGACAAAGGAATCAGAAAAATTATTACCGTCTGAATCCTTCATTAAAAAATGCTTCTCCAAGTATGGACAATGTAAGACGGTCCAACATCGAAAATCTGATCCAGGCAGGCCTAAGCTATATTGATGATAACAGGGAAACACTGAACCAAATCGTACAGAAACTGATCAGAAATAAAATATAAGCTTTTTACCTTATAAAGATTTAATATAAGCTTAAAAGCTAATATTTAGAAATTATAAAAAGTTTTTTAAACACGTCAAGTTTTGTCGTCTTCCCGCACTACTTTTGAAGTATAAACAAAGACACAAAAAAGCAATCATTAAAATTTTAAAAAGCCTTTGAATTCAACATTTATCAATGCTGAACAGCCAGAAATATGTTTATTAAAACATAACCTCAACCTTAAAACACAAAACATGGAAGCACCAGATCACAATCCAGACACACTTTTCGATGAGGATCTCTATACGATAGAATGGAGCGACATTGAGCACGCTGAGATGGACTATGAAAACTATCTCAATGACATAGAAAATTTTTTCAGGGAAGATTTCGAAGAGGCTATTCCTGAAGAAAACAGATACTAAATACTCTATAACACGACAAGTTCTGATGCTGTCCGGAATTACCTTTGAAACACCAAATCAAAACACCAGACATCATCCTATAATCATTCAAAATCACCTTTGAATCTATCATTCACAAAATGCCGGACAGCCAGAACTATGTCTGAAAATCTGTAAAGTAATATGAAAATCTAACCATAAAGTGGAAATAGTCTCAACCACTAAAAAATGAAGACTCAATCCATGAAAAGCTTCTAACAAGAAGACTTTTCAAATTCTATTAATTAATCAAAAACAAAATCACACAGTTTTATTATGAAAACAAAAGAAGAATTAAGGCTTTTATTCGAAAACGGAGATAAGCCTACACAAGAAAATTTCTGGGAATGGCTTGATTCGTACTGGCATAAGGATGAGAAAATTGCCCAGGATTCCATTGAAAATATTGAAAAAGTAGTCCCTTTTTTTAATGAGGATGGATTACTTGGATCAGCAATAATACTTACTATTCCTGCCAACACAAAAAAAATCCTTCCTAGTAGTTTCGGCTATATGGGGACATCTTCCCAAATTATAAAAGTAATTTTTAATGAGGGACTTGAAGAAATAGGAGAATCTGCTTTTATGGGACAAAATATTAAGAGCATCAAAACCCCTTCGACATTAAAAATCATTAAAGCACAGGCTTTTTGGGATCAAAGAAACAGTATTAATGGCTCGGATTCCATGGAAGAAATCGTTCTCAATGAAGGTTTAACAACTATTGAGCTTCAAGCATTTTACTGCCCTAGAGGAACATCCTCCGTTGAAGATTTATACATTCCAAGCACAGTAACGTCTGTTGGACAAAATGCATTTGTAATTCCTTCGCTAAAAACAGTTTCAGCCCCGGCTGGCCTGGATTTAAGTATTGCAGGAATCCCCGCAACAGCCACAATCACCTATAGATAAAAATATTTATGAAAACAAAAGAAGAACTAAGGCTTTTATTCGAAAACGGAGATAAGCCTGTACAAGAAGATTTCTGGACATGGTTGGATTCGTACTGGCATAAGGATGAGAAAATAGACATGACTAAAATTTCAGGTCTAGAAAATGGACTTCCTCGCTTAAATGACTTTTATGCAGATATAGATGAAGATGGAAATGCATCTTTTGCCAGTTTATCTGTCAGGAAAATATTTATAAAATCGGGAACATTAAAAATTCCTGAGCAGTTTGCTACTAATATGGGACTGTCCATTCTATTTCTTGCAGATAGTGTTACCATTATTGGTGCAGATGCTTTCAGTAATAATGCTCTAAAATCATTGACGATTCCCGGAAATGTTACAGAACTTAATGACAGGGCTTTTTCATCTAATCAGCTGACATCATTAATCATTCCCGGCAATGTTAAAGAAATTAAAGATTCTGTATTTGCTTCCAACCGTTTAACATCATTACAGATTGCCAGCGGTGTAGCAAAAATTGGGCACAATGCCTTTAAATATAATCCGGATTTAAGTTCAGTTACTTTATCCCCAAGCACGCAATATTATTCAGACTCATTTGATCCTACTACTCAAGTTATTGGTGGAAATCTTATCAATTAATTTTAAATAAATCACAAAATGAAATCAAAACAAGAAATCAAAAAAACCTTTGAGAACGGAGACATCCCTGTACAGGAAGAATTTTGGGAATGGCAGGACTCTTACTGGCACAAAGATGAAAAACTTCCTCTAGGAAATATAGATTATGACTTTTCTAAAAAAGCTGAGGTAAATGCATCCAATATAAGTCCGCAAAATGCCCAGCTATGGAAAGATAAAATAGAAACACAGACATCAATTCAAAATCCGGAACTAAATGGAAATATTCTAACTGTATATTACACAGGAGAAAATGGTGTTCAGCAAAGCAAATCGGTAGATTTAAGTGGTCTCGCAACTAACAATATCAGTATTGAGAATGCAGAGTATGATGCCTCTCAAAATATCATTACCATTACTCAGAGTGACGGATCTTCGTTTCCGATCAATCTTTCTGAATTTAGTATTATTCCTACTACAAATGTAGACGGAAGTGTTTCCCTGGTTCAGGAAGGTGTCGAAAAAATAAAAATACATAAAGCTGGTGTTTCAGGTAGCTATAATGATCTTTCTGATAAACCAACTTTTAGTGGTAGCGATAATTTACAAAATGTTATTGACAGAGGTAACGGAACAACTAAACCTATTATTTTCCAGCCAAGCCAAGGCAGAGCAGGTGAAATAAATTTCAGTTCCACCACTTATTCTTTTTGGTTTGGAAATTTAAATACGGATCATACCGGAGCCTATGGACTGGGCATTGGTTATAATGCATTATCAAAATTAACAACAGGTTCAAATAATGTAGCACTGGGTTCTTATGCTTTAAATGAAGCAACCACAGGTAAATGGAATACAGCAGTTGGTGTATTAAGTGGTTCCAAATTAACTACAGGCGAATACAACGTATTCATTGGTACAGCATCAGGTGAAAACGTAACGACAAGCAACCAAAACACAATGGTTGGTGACGAATCAGGCAATAGAACTACCACGGGCTTTAAAAATACTTTTTTAGGTGTTGGAGCTGGTTATCTCAATACTACCGGTAACCTTAATACATTGTTAGGCTGGAAAGCTAATAATCAATCCAATTTGGGTGATAAAAACATTATGATTGGTGTTTCATCCGGTTCTGGGGTTACAGGCAATAATAATGTTTTGATCGGTACAGGGGCAGGAATGAATGACGGAGCCATCAGTAATAAATTAATTATCCATGGTAACCAGACATTAACAGGATATTCAAATACTGCTGAAGGAAATTTTGGAAGTTTCCAACAAGGTCAATTAAACAGAGCTTTAATCACAGGTGATTTTGTAGATCGCTGGGTTAGAATGAATGCTGGATTTCTACAAATTGGATCACCAGCTTCAAATACTGATGATATAACGATCACTCCCACAACAGGAATAACAGCCTCAAAACTATATACTCCTGCAAGTAACAACGATTATATTCAACGTGGCTGGATATTTAATAATTACTATAACCAGGCTCAAATTCATTCACTATTGAACAGAACGTATCATGTAATGGGGTCTGTTGCCAATTTTGGAGCTTTACCTACAACGGCTCAAACGGTAGGTGATGTATGGAATTTACTTGATACTGGTGAAAACTATGTTTGGGTAGATAACTTAAATAATACCGGAGCTGCCGGATGGGACAAGCTTTCAGGAATAATTGATGTTTCAGGTTTTATACCGGTAACAGGTACCGCCACAGGTCAACCTATAACAGGAGATCTGGTACTTGACAATTCAATTGGGAACAGAGAGATTAAAGGAGCCGTACAGGGATCATATATTTCATTCTTTGATGATGGTCAGGTTGAAATAAACAACATTCCCAATGCAGGCAGCAATGTAGGCATATCAGGCATCGACTTTGCCGGAACACAACCCGGATCTCCAGGAATGACTGGTGCGTACTACTATGGAGATATGTATCAGGACAAATCTTTTATCCAGAAACAATATGCAGACAAGCAGCATTCCTACACCACTAAAGAGGAATTAACAGGCGGAACATGGATCAATGGTAAACCAGTTTACAAAAAAACCTTGTATTTAGACCAAATTCCAAGAACGGGTGAAATTGATTTTAAAATCGAGTTCCCTGATATTGAAACCATTATTTCCAATGAGATGTTTACAGAATGGCAGGCCATAGATGCTTCTTTCGCAGGTAACCAATGGCGAACAAAAGCCTACATCACCATAGAAAGGAGAATGGCTAAAATTGAACTGCTTAATGAGCCCGATTATGACTACTCTGTCATTAATTCATTCACACTTACCCTTGAGTACACAAAAAAATAAATCATTTAAACAAATATTAAAAATGGCAACAAACAATATACCTCCAAAAACCGCATTTACTGTAGGCGGATCATTAATAGGAGAAGGCATCATTAATTATAAAGAAATCAATACCATGAATGCAACTAATAACGCATCACAAACACTTTTCAGATTTGTGAGTTTAAGAAACCCACAATTAACAGAAACTAAAGACAAAAATCTAGGATTTATCCACAGACCAAAAGAAGCAACCGGTATTTTTGACACTGCAGTTGCCGGAAGACCTGCCAAAACTCTAAAATTTGGAGAAATGAAAAGGGCTGCCAGCGGATTTAATAATGTCGGGTTTGAAACCGAAAAGAAAATTGAGGAAGGAGTATTCGGAGATCTTCTCGTTATCGGGCGAAAACTTTCTAAAAAGGAAATATTAGACAACAATGACTGGACCTACGTTACAGATTATTACAAAACCCTTATTGATGCCAATAAAGAACTTAACCCTGAAGGAATTAAAACATTTACCCTTCTTTGGAATAACTTTATTTATCAGATTGTTACTCAGGGAGACTTTTACATTAAAGAAGCAATCAGCCATGTTTTGATGGCCATCCAGCTTGGTTTTGCGAACATCCAAGATATTACAGACCCGGAAATTATCAAGGTAAATGGTGAAAAACCATTAGAAAAAGCAATGGCTAGCCAAATTATATTACCAAAATCTCTATTTTCAGAGGACAATTCAGAAACGGTTTCTTCAGTCTCTTCAAGAGGAACCGAAGGTGAAGCCAAACCTGTTCTGGGTGCAAAAACAATTCAAAGATTAGAGGCTGAAACAAGAGCTTCCCTGGTTGTTAACAAAGCAATTCACAGGAAAGAAGGTTTGGATAAACTGAATACTGAATTGGAAAAAATTCAGAAAAAATATCATAAGTCCCGTTATCAGGCATACCAGGAAGGCTATTCAAGATATATGGACGAAAATAGAGAACGTCTGGAAACCTATGACAGAAAACTGGCCGAAGTAGAAAGCAAAATCACTCCGGAAACTACAGAAGAAGAAAAAAAACGTCTGTACGACAGCTTAAAAGAATATGAAGTTCCTTCTTTTGAATTTTCTTTTAGAAATGAAATCGATTTGGAAGATTTAAAAGCAAAACTTTCTCCTGAATCCTTTGACCTTTTTGTTGAGCTTTTCGGAGAATTAAACGCAGGAGAACTATCTAAAATGACAGATACAGAAACTGTTCAGATTCTTTCATCCGATACAATGAAAATCGGAAATCAGACGATTATCATTGATGATGAAATACAAAGCTATTCCGATGCTTTGATTGTTGTACAAAACAATATTTCTTCATCCATGCAGACTGCATTACAGAATAGTTCTCTTCCGCAGCAACAGTATGTGAACATCGGAGGAGCTTCCATTCCTGTTAATCAAAGTACAGCCAGAACACCAATGGCATACAGCTTTTTAGCACACAATTCTTTCGGGATTTCAGGAACAAGAGGATTCGTTAATTTTTCTTTTGAAGTAGAAGACACTTCATGGAGCGTCGCTAATATCAAAATTATTGCCACTACAGATGTTGCAGGAAGTTTTGAAGAAAACTACAGCAATATTCCGGTTATTGACAACAAAATCACTCTGCCAAGCAGCTTGATTGATAAGTTCAGAGCCAGCATTGTTTTCAGAATAGAAATCATTTTTGATAATGGAAGTCAGGCATATGGCGATCTTGGACAATTGTATCCAAAAGGCGATCTGGCCCTTACGGGAATGCTTACTCTGAAACGTGCAGTAGAAAACCCAGGAAATTCGGGTGAACCAGAACCTGTAACAATTCAGAAACGTAAAAATTTCGGAATCAAAAGATTGGGGGTTGCAGATTATCTTAAAGTCGTACAAAGCGTTCACGCTTACGTTCCGGGAGAAGTTTCCAATATCGAAAATGTTATGGCCAGCGAACTGAGACATAAATCTTCTGTTTCCAGGGATTATTCTGAAATTACAGATACAACTTCCAAGTCTGAAGAAACTGAGAAAATTTCCGACACTTCAAAAACTTCCAGAACAGATATGCAGACCGAGGTGGCAAAAGAAATTGATAAGCAACAAAGTATTTCTGCCTATACAAGATTCAGTTATGGGAATGACAATGCTATGAAGTTTGAAATTGGGGCAGACTACGCCAATAATACAGCACAGCATGACAGTACAAGACAGGCAGTGATGAAGTCTCAGGAAATTACGGAAAGAGCCATGGAAAGAGTTCTTACCAAAATTTCAGAAGAAAGAGTACAGAAAATCATCAAAGAATATACAGAAACCAATGTGCATGAATTCGACAACAGAGGAAAAGCTCTTACAACGAATGAACCACCACAGCACATCACAGGAGTTTACAGATGGATCGATAAAAAGATGAAGAATCAGATCTATAACTATGGTAAACGTACCATGTTTGAATTTATGGTTCCTGAACCATCAAGATTACACCGTCTGGCGCTGACTGTTGCCAAAGCTCAGGTGCTTACCGCTCCAGTAGACCCTAGAAGAGCTCCCGAACCATGGTATATGCCGGATCCGAAATCTGCAACTGTAGAACAGATACAGCATTGGGCACAGATTTATGGGGTACAGCTAGAAGCTTTCCCAGCTGCTACCAAGCAGGTTATATATAATGCTGCGAGTGTTCCTCAAACTAATGATGATTTTGGAATAGATAACTGGCAGATTGGTATCCCAGACAACTATGCTGGAAAAAATGCAAGTTTCAGCTGTAGATCATCCCGAAACAGAGGTGGCGGATGGGACGGATCCCGTTATTCCGAAGTATTCTGTTCAAATTTTAAAGGAGATATGGTTGGCCGCTCTGAACGTGGTGATATTAATTTTGACGAAGGAGCATCCGGTTTCAATATAACTGGCCCTGTATCTTTCCAAGTAAGAGGACATAATGTTAAAAATTACAACATTAAAGTAACAATAAACTGCGAGCTGAGTGATGAATACATCAGCAAATGGAAAACAGAGAGTTTCAATGCTATTATCAAAGCGTATGAAGAAGCTTATGCAAAGTTTCAGGAAGAGCAGGCTAGATTAGATGCAGAGCAGAAAGAAAAGGAGGCACAAGCGAAAGAAAGACAGGATACTTTTTACCGTTATATGGAGCATGATGTCTTAAAGCACAACTGTATTGCGTACCTGCTGCAGGATTATCTAAATTCCAATACATTAGGCAGGGAAACAACAAACGGAGCTGAGGATAAAACAACTATGGATAATTTCCAGGTATACCTGAGTGATGAGCTGGATAAGTATACTGCCCTTGCCAAGTTTATGGAACAGGCCTTTGAATGGGAAATTATGGATTACACCTTCTATCCGTATTACTGGGCCAACCGTAAGAGCTGGCAGGAGTTTTACCTGAGCGAAAGCATGGATCCATTATTTAGAAGCTTCCTACAGGCAGGTATGGCAAGAATTATCGTTACCGTAAAACCAGGCTTTGAAAATGCTGTACAGTTCTTCATGGAAACAGGAATTATCTGGAATGGCGGCGCTGTTCCGGTAATCGGAGACCCAATGTACATGAGTATCGTGGATGAAATGAGACAGCCTACAGGAGTAGCACAGGGTAAATACTGGATTACCAAAGTACCGACCACCTTAACTATTCTTCAGGATAAGTCTACAGGATTACCTGTTGATGAACCCCTACCAATTTTCCCGGAAACTGATCCGAAAAATTGTGAGAATCCTTCAGAACTGGAGACTAAGACAAGTTTTAGGTTGGATGAAAATGCACAATTATCACATAGTGATAAACCAACAACATTACCAACAACCATTGTTGGATAATAATTAACCTTAATCAGCGGTGCGAAATATCACCGCTGTTTTTTGAAAATTTAATCCTAAAAATTTAGAAATGAAAAATATAGATATTAGAAATCTGGCAAGCATTGGAGTGGCTGATGTGGATGTTTACAAAACTGATAGGAGAAAAAATTCTAATTTCAAACTTGAAGGTGATGTATATTTTTGTCGTTCAACAACAAATATTGATGATAAATTAGGCTTAGAAGATTCTGCATATATTGGACAATTTGGTTTTGATAAGTATAGTGTAGATCATTGTCCTACTGGAAGTATAATTTACTATATAAATAAAGAAGGAAAGCCAATCGAAAACAAGCAATATACAGGCTATTCTTGCCCATATATAAGCATTTGGCCCCCTTTAATAAATAAACAAAAAAGCACCTTTCTTCTATATGTTAAAACCAAAAATAACAATGATGTTCCTGAACTATTAGAATATAAATGTAAAGAATGGAATGAAGACAGTAAATCTTTTGCACAAGAGACTGACAAACTAAAAGTAATAAAAGAAAATACACAACTTATTAACGATAAAAAATATTACAAAATCAGAATAGAGTGCCTAAAACCCTTCGAAAATGATATAAGCATTGAGGCAACATATGATGGTAATACGGTTGGTAGATTAATTGCAAAAGCTAATTCAAAAGTATATGAGACAACAATACAACCTGTTCTCGTTACTTTTGGCTCTGAGCCATCCACTAAAGTTGACGAGAAAGAACATACAGATTTTGAATTTGTTCCGAAGTTAATTGACTTTTTTAATAATCAATCATTTAATCAATCATATATACATGGAAAACTTGCAAAAAACACCCATGTTGTACAATTTTTGGAAAGTGATTTTACTAAAGATGATGTAGTGAAAATAAAAGGAAAAAAATTGTTCATTAATTATACTGAAACCAACCAAAGGAATGCAACAATATATAATGATTTAATTGAAAATAAATACTCGGCCTTGTTTTATAATTCAGTTAAAATTAGGGAAAACATAGAAAAAATGCATGATTGTATTAAAAAAATACTTATTGCATTCAAGAAAGATTTTAAGTATGATAAAGAATTAAATTTAAAAAAAGCAAAAAAATTTCATGAAGATCATACTGCAACTATTGCTTGGAATAAAATAAAAGATAATTTATATAAAGAATATCTAGCTTATAAAGCTGAGTATTTACAAAATAAAATTGTACATCTTGATCAAAATAATATCATTTATGTATTTATCAATACATCCATTGAAGGTGGCAAAAACGAAGATGCTAAAACTCAGGCATATTCTTACCGGAGTTCAGGAGTTACGCATATATTTAAAAGCGCAATAAAAGATCAAGACGGACTTGCATTAGTTGTCCATGAGATAGGGCATTCTCTTGGCCTGCCTCATACCTTCGAAGACGATATAAAAAAAGAAATCAACAAATTAAATACATTGATTGAACGGAAAAAAGCTGAACTAGATGAATTAAATAATGTAAAAGCCGAATTAAGAAAATATTTCCCACTTGATAGCAAATATCGCGTTATCCAATCTATTATTGAATCATCAGAAAAATCTCTTGTTGACATTGAGTTTTTTGAAAAAAGATTTCTAGTGAATATTATTGGTGAAAGTTCCTATTTAAATGAAAAGTCAGAATTGATAACGGACAAAAAAACGTCAGTAATTGAGCTTGAAAGTATCTCTCTACCTGATTTCGATGTGGAAAACACAAAAAAAAAGGCACAAAAAGATATAAGAGATTTTGAAAATCAAATTGCAAAAAAAACACCATACTCTGATATAATAAAAGAACAAAGTGAAACTTTAGAAAACATAATGGATTACAGGCAATATGCTACTCCCCAAGATACCAATACTTCTGAAGATGGGAAACCTAACTTTAATAGAAATTTCAAATACAAATCTTTTTATCAGTGGCAGTGGAAAAAAATGCTAGAAGAATCAACAAATAATAATTATATTAGTCAAATAATAACTAAAAAATGAAAAATATTGTTTTTTTATTAAGTCTACTCATTGTCAATTTGTTTTGTGCTCAAGAATCTTTGGAGAAATTTGAACAAAATGGAAAAATAGGTTTAAAATATCAAAATAAGATAGTACTCCCCCCTGTATATGATATGATTTCAACCAATATTTTAATTATAACAAGTAAGGCAAATGAAAAAAATATTTATGATCAGAAATTGTCTTTACTGTATAAAAATACAGACTTTTTAACTACCTATTATTCTGAAGATTTTGACATTCTACAGATTATTCTAAAGGATGGAAGTATGAAAAATTACACATGGGATGGCATACTTAATGACTATTCTAAATTTATTCCAAAGAAAGAATCAACCGAATCATATAGAGAAAGCAGAGACCGTGGTAGCAAAACTTATATAATTGAAAAAAAAGTAATTAAAGAAGAATTGAATAATATTTTAAGTAATCCCGAAGATGAACTTATACATGTAAAATATATTATCAATGGCAAAGATGCTGTTTTTTTAAACAATGAAAAAAAATTAGAAATCGAATATACTCAAAAAAGAAAAGGTAACTTTAATGACAAAATCATTGATTATGGTTATAGCGAAGAGTTTTTGTTTAGACCTTTAAAGATAGAATACATAATTTCGAAACAAGGAAGCAATTATGGAGTTTGGGATTTTAAAGAAAGAAAAATGATACTTCCTTTTGAATATAAAAGAATTATATCATATCAAAATTACCTTAATTTAGAAAAAAACGGTTTGTATACTTATTATCCAAATATTGGTACAGAACCAAAATATAAAAAATTAGAACCTTATATTGGATATTTTGCTAGATTTGAAACTCCAGATGGCAAAAAGGGATGGGTAAATAGAAAAGGAAAAGAGTATTTTGACCAATAATCAGTAAGCCACAATATTTGTGGCTTATTTTTTTCAAAAAACTTCTCAAAAAAATAAAACGACACGTTTTGTCGCATTAAGCATATATATTTTTCTTATAATATTTTACCATGAAACTTAGCTGCCTTATAAATCCTACTATGGAAAAGAGAAGAAAAAACTCTTTTTCATTGGTTAGATGTAATTTGGATTTGCACGAGGAGAAGCTTAATATTATATCCCAAAACATTACAAATTTAAACCCCAACATAATTGTTGATTCATCTTTACATTTTAATTAAAAAAAGACTTTTAATTACCAATGATTCAACCGTAGCAGCCGCTGCGGTTCTTTATTTCACATAATATATTACTATCCGAATAGACTGGTAATATTTTAGATAAAAACAAAAAATTAATTTTATAAAAAATTATAATTATGATAACAGATAAAGATTTAGAAATTCTATATTATATAACCCCAAAAAAATATAGAGGAATATTAGATGGAGAGCCAGATCCGATGTCCTTAGAAAATATGCATAAGGAAATACATTTGGAAGAAGTATTATTAAAATCTTCTTTAAATGATTTAATTGCAACCATTGTCAAAGTATTTAAAAACAAATATGCTAATCCACTACCTATTTGGACAGGAATTGTAGATTATGAAGTAAAAACAAAAAAAGAATCATCTAAAAGAAAAGATATCAAAAAAATACAATTCGATTTTAAATATGGAGTAAAAACTGACTTCGGAGGAAATACTGAATATTTGGACAACTTATTTATGGAATTCTCAATACCTTCTCAGATTTTTAAAGATATTGTAAAAAATAATTTACAAGGGAAAACATTTACAGAAAGTGAACAAAATAACAAAACTACCTTTGTTATTTCCAATAGTCCTATTTTAAAAATAGAAGTTACACCTACAACTTTTCATTTATATATCAATAAAGATTCTTTTATAGATTATGGGCAATAATTTGTAAAATCAAAAAAATAGTGAATGTACTTAATCATTTCAAGCTTAAATTTCATGGTGCCATAATCTCTATTTTATGAGCTGATTGCGAAGGTCCTTAAAATGAACAGTTATATCTTCGGCAGTTTTTTCTGCCGAAGCTTGTTTTTAAGATTTCTTTAAAAAAACAATATCAGATTGTTCAGAAAGTGATAACAAATAAAATATAAGCTAAAAAAATAAAATTGGGAATTTATATAAGTTTTTTTTTAAACACGCCAAGTTCTGACGTCTTGCCAAACTACTTTTGAAGTAGAAACTAATACGTAAAAAATCTTTAAAATTTTAAAAACCCTTTAAATTCATCATTTATAAAATGTTGAACAGCCAAAATTATGTCTAAGAATTTGTAAAAATTAAGATGGGCCACAGTCATCCATAATTAAAAAAAGACTGGGAAACTCTGAAGAGTTACTACTAAAAGAATCGTCTAACCTTAACTTATTAATACCAAACAAAATCACCAAATTTTATTATGAAAACAAAAGAAGACCTAAAACTATACTTCGAGAACGGAGACAAGCCAACACAAGAGCATTTCTGGTCCTGGCTGGATGCTTACTGGCATAAAAACGAATTGATTCCATTAAACCAAATTCAAAATAGTGATCAACTTATTCAGCAAAACAGCAGTTTTAAAGATTACATTAATCCAATTCTGGAAGTTGGAGCTCTGGCACTTTCGGGCTCTGTTGGGTTTCCTACAGGATCAACTACAAGAGGTAGAACAGATACCTTTTTAGATACAATCTATGCAAGTCAAATTGAACTTGTAGGTGAAATGTTGCTTCAAACAATCTTCTATTATACTGATTCAAATGTCTTTATTTCAAAGCAGGACATCAATGCAAAAACTTTTACTCCAACCATTCCTGCAACAGCAAAGAAATGGAAGGTTTCTGTATATCACATGAACAACACGCAAACAGTCACTCAACAAGAATTAAATACGATCAAGATTAATTGCTACTCATCTGAGTCAATCACATTTAATAATATCGTAGAAAATACAAAAACATCGACAAAGGTTATATCAGAATACAATAATTTTGAAATTAATTTAGGCGATAGTGTTCCTATGGAAATCGGCAGAATTGCGGTAAATAATGGTTTTAATTCAACCTCTAATACAGGGATAAGAACAGCTTTAATTCCTATGGTTACCGGTAACTATGTGATTAGTCAAAAATCAGGATATAAAATATCCCGTGTTGTTTTCTATAAGGATGGAGTATTTGCCAACCAGAATGTTACCACAAATGAGTTTTCAGTAGATAACGCAACCTCCAATCAGGTTAGAATAGTTTTTGAAAAGAATAGTCCAACGGATATTATAACTGAACAGGACCTCTTTGATTTTACATATATACTAAAAAATATTAGTTCCAGTAAGTATGATCAATTACTAAATGAAACTAAAAAAAGCAAGCCACTTCCATCTACTATTTATACAATAAACGAACAGGTTGCTATTCTAAACACAAATGACGCCGACATCAATTTTGATTTAACTAATCGCAAGATAATGATTTCGGGAGGAGCAATAATTGACACCGGAAATACCACCGTAGGAAGGATAAGTTTACCTGCTTCAACTGCAGGTATAGATATGCCATCTTCTATAACCGCAGGCGTTGTATTGTATAATAAAATAAATAACACAATCATTGTTCAAAATCAAACATCTGCTCCTTTGTTAAATCATTTGATTTTGTTCACTTACCGATACAGTGGTTCATTTGCTAGTTTTTACGTTACCGGACTGAAAAATTATTGTGTAAATGGAGTTCCTATTTCACAAAAGGACACACGGCAAATGAATAAATTTGCAGTCGATAATTTTGGGATTAAATATTGGAATGCACCAGTTTATCCAGCATTTAATCCCTTAACTCTTACTTCAAGTGTTCTTTATCCAATGTATGATAATGTAATAGCTCCTTTTTCTAATAACGTAACGAAAACAGTTTTAGGCCAAACAGAAGGACCCATACCTTACGATATTTTGAGAATTGACATTTCATTTAACAGAAAAACGCCACCAACGCAAAGACGCAGGAAGCCCCGTATATTCGTATGCGGAGGTACACATGGAGGTGAAAAGTTAGGCGTTTATACAATCTATTTATTTTTTAAACTGCTGCTTGAAAACCCCAATAAAGACGAGATGATCGATGCCTTACGAACCAATTATGACTGGACATTTATTCCTTTAGTAAATCCATATGCATTAAATATTGGTAAAGTGAATGGTGCAGAATCGGTAAGATGGAATCATAATGGCGTGGATATTAATAGAAACTTTGACTATAGATGGGCTGAATATGCAGACGGCGGCATGGGCTCACAATCTTATAAAGGTACTGCACCGTTTAGCGAAAAAGAATCACAATTGGTAAGGGATACTTTTAATTCTATCAAAACAGACACGGTATTATTTATTGATTGCCATAATTTTGGATCGGGAGTAAATATTGATTATCGGGCTGCCTGGTTTGCGTCATCATTCAACACTGTTCAAAATGCTATCTATTCACTGTGTGACAGATTAGACGCCGAAATAAGGAAGCGGTATAGCTATTTAGCAGATAAAGATCTTCTTGCGTTTTCCGACATTGATGGCAGTTCTCCAATGTCTCAGGCTTGGATGGGAAATCAGCAAATTGTAGCAATGACTATGGAGACAGATCAGGGAGACTTTTACAATCCGACAGATCCCACATCCTTTAACAGCAATGTTATTACAAGAAGCCTGGAAACATACGTAAATACATTTTATTCTTTAGGTAAATATGCTGTTGATTTTTATAACAGCAGAACATAGTAACCACTATTTACCAAGCATATAATTCTAAGTAATAAAAGCATCTGTAACAGGTGCTTTTTAATTTCAAAGCTAATAACTATGAAATATTAATATCCCCAGCATTTAAAATATAAAAGTTCCCACAAAAAAATAAAACACGACACGTTTTGTCGCATTAAGCCTATATATTTGTCTTATAAAATTTTACCATGAAACGCAGCATAGCTGCACATAAAATACAGACGAATGAAAAAAGATTTTTACCTGACAAGATATGCCTTAATTATCAAAAGATTAGAAAGTTCTCCGGCTAACTATTCCCAGCTGGAGAGCTATCTTTTAAACTCTTTCGAATTTCAGGATGCAGGAATCAAGAGTTACTCTATCCGTACCCTGCAGAGGGATATTCGGGAAATTTCTGATCTTTTTAATCTTTCTATTCATAATAAAAAGAAAGGTGACAACAGGTATTATATTGAAAGTCGTCCCATCATGGAAGTGGATGAATACAACCAAAAACTTTTAGAATCTTTCCAGGTAAGCAATGCCTTGAATCTTCATCCGGATTTTTCAGATTTTATTTTTTTTGAAAGCAGAAAACCTACAGGAATAGAGCATTTTTATGATCTTTTCTTCGCCATCCGTAATAAAAGAGTCGTTAGTTTTGAGCATTATAACTACAAGAATAAAGTGATGACTTCGCGGAAAGTACACCCTTTGGCTTTAAAAGAATCTAAAGACAGATGGTACCTGATTGCCATTGACACTAAAGACAAAGTATTGAAATCATTCGGTTTGGATAGAGTCAACTATCTTGATGTAAGCGACAATAAATTCCGCGAAAAATATAATTATAATTTCAGGGAACATTTCAAAAATGCCTTCGGAGTAATGAATTTGGCGGAGCAGAAACCGCAGAATATTGTGATGAAATGCAGCAGGCATCAGGGAGAATATATCAGAAGTTTTCCGCTTCACCAGTCTCAGAAAGAAACCAAAGAAACACCGGATGAGATCTATTTTGAATTCTTCCTCCACCCCACCTATGATTTTATGCAGGAAATTCTTTCGTATGGAAAAGAAGTCACTGTCTTGGAACCGAAATGTTTAGTTGACGACATCCGCACCCATCTTCAGGAATCCCTGAACCGTTATTTGGAAAGCTAACGTTGACATATAAAAACTCACATTTTTTGATTATATTTACATAAATATACTCCTTTGAAAGCTTTATTCTTTTGCCTATTCTGTCTTATTTCGTCATTTTGCTTTTCCCAGCAGAAAGAAGAATTCAGGCAGGTGAAAAACTATTACAATCAGCACAGAAACATGCTGAATACAGAGTTTAAGAAAAAATTTGACAAGGAATCGGACAACTTTAGAAAAGCAGCTATAAAGAGTGATTTTAGTCTTTTTATGCAGAAGATGGACAGCATTGAAAACGTCGCCATGATCGGAGCACTTTTAAGGGTGAGAAACCTGGAAGACTTACAGGCATTGAAAACGCCGAAATCTATCCTACAAGATAATACAGTAAAACCTGCCATTATGGAAAAGCCTGCCGATTATCCGGGCGGGTTTGCTACACTGAGGCAGGAAGTGGCCAATCTTTTCTATACACCAGCCGTTCATAGCGAAGTTAAATCCGTAAAAACAGAGGTAGCTTTCATTGTGGAAAAAGATGGCAGCATCACTAATGTTCACGCCCAGGGTGATAATTTTACCTTCAACAGACAGGCTGAAATTGCCCTGTATTCTGTTTCCGAAAAATTCTCTCCTGCAATTGTAAATGGAGATGCGATAAGATCTCCACTAAGGGTTCCTCTCACATTAACTATTGAAGACTAAATGTTTACCGACGAATATTACATGAAAATAGCTTTGCAGGAAGCAGAAACCGCACTGGAAAAAGATGAGGTTCCTATCGGATGTATCATTGTTTCCAATAACCGTATTATTGCAAGAGCCCACAACCTTACTGAAACATTAAATGATGTGACTGCCCACGCAGAAATGCAGGCCATTACTTCGGCAGCTAATTTCCTTGGCGGCAAATATCTGATCAACTGCACACTGTATGTCACCATGGAGCCCTGTGTAATGTGCTCAGGAGCTCTTTCCTGGTCGCAAATCTCAAAAGTGGTTATAGGGGCCAGGGATGAACAGAGAGGATTTATCAATAAACATCTTTCGCTGCACCCAAAAACAGAAATCGTAACGGGAATCATGGAATATGAATGTTCATCGATTGTAAAAGAATTTTTTAAGAGTAAAAGATAATACTTTGTATTTTCTATTGTAGATGAATAAGGTGCTTACAGATCTGGTCAGCAAAACACTTTCTCCTTCGTCAAGATAACCATAAATCCAGTTTATTTTTTTGATAAAAACTGACCGGATATCCTAAATAGAAATTAGCATCATAAAGATTTTTAGAATTGGATTCCTCCTTCTATGAAAAATTAAATCAAAGCTTATTTTTAAAGACGGAATGCAACATAACATCAAAATATTCTCCGTCCTTTTTAAGATGCTGTTTTAGCAGCGCTTCTTTTTCCATTCCTATTTTTTCCATGATTCTCCCGGATGCCGGATTGTGAAGAAAATAAGTGGCATAAATCTTATTAAGAGCCAGCTCCCGAAATCCAAAATCTATAATGGCAGCAGCAGCTTCCGTTATATATCCTTTGTTCCAGAAAAGCCTTCCCAACCAGTAACCCAACTCGGCTTTGTCATCATCCCTGTCATGCAGCCCGATTGCTCCTATAATAAGGTTTTCCTTATTACGAACGGCAAAAGTATATCCTGTGTTCTGTTCAAAAGCTTCTTTAGAAATTTTCACCCAAAACTCTGCATGCTCTCTGGTATAGGGATAAGGAATATTGGAGGTAAGGTCTGAGTAAATCTTATTCTGAAGATATTCGGTAACAAAAGGAATATCTTCTTCTTTCAACTGTGATAGGACCAGTCTTTCCGTTTCTATTGTCGGGAATTCTTCTAATTTTCTCATGGTGCTTTAATTTAGAATTTAATCTGAACTTTATATCTATAAATCTTTTCCCAGGAAGTAAAGTCCTTTGAGCGTGTGAAGCCTGTCCATCACATGGATCTTTTCAGTCAGTGGTTTATAAACATGAGAAACCCCGCCAGTTGCTACAACGAAGCAGTCATCATTCACCTCATCGTTGATACGGTCTATAAAACCTTCTACCATTCCCAGAAATCCGTACACCATTCCGCTCTGCATACAGGTTACTGTGTCTAGTCCAAGAACTGTTTTAGGTTTTTTCAGTTCAATATCCGGAAGCTGAGCCGTCTGGCTGATCAGTGAGTTCAAAGAAGTCACTATTCCCGGAGCAATGATCACCCCTAATGTTTCTCCTGTTTCCGTAACGCAACTTGCGGTCAGAGCTGTTCCAAAATCAATAACAATTTTCTTACGATTGGGGTATAAATTATGAGCCGCTACAAGATTGGCATAAATATCTGTTCCCATCTGTTTAGATTTTGCCACCACATCAGAAGGAGTAGATCTGTCTACGATCACCGGAACAATGCCATGGATCTTTTTAATTGCGGAACTGATGACTTTAGTAAGCTGGGGAACTACCGATCCTATAATAATTTTACTGATCTCTTTGGGTTCTATTTTATAGGTCTGGTACAGCATCAGCATTTGTACATACAACTCATCTACTGTTCTGTACGGCTTTGTATTGATCACCCATGAAATATCACAGTTGTCTCCATTGAAAAGTCCGAATCTGATGTTGCTGTTCCCTACGTTTATTACAATTGAATTCATTTAATTTTTTAAGCTTGAATGGGTTAAAAAACAGATGTAAAAATAAGGCTTTATCCTCAAAAATAAACAATATCCATATTATTTAGCTCAAAGTATATTTTTGTTGATTTTTAAAATAACTTTATCATTGCAAATCAATTTAAAATCACATTGAATGAAAAGAACGATCAGCCTTATATTATTTATACAATTTACGTTGATTCTCGCACAGAAGCCGGCAAAAATATACCTGGAGCAAAAGAAAGATGTAGTATCTTATTATGTTGATAACGAAGACATTTATCCTATTTCACTCTCATTCCCAAAACAACCTGAAGTTGTCAATATGAAGGTTCCTGAAACGTTTAAACTTATTCAGGTAATACCTCCCCAATCAATAAAATATAGAATTGCTTATTTTGTAATTAATAATAAGAAAAAAAGCTGGAAAATCGACAAAATACCAAACTATTATACGTTGATTGGAGATGCCACTTTAAAAACCTATGATTCGGATTATATATATGATCTTCCTTTTCAAAAAGGCAAATCTTTTAAGGTCTATCAGGGTTATAACGGAACTTTTTCCCATCAAAATGAAAATTCATTAGATTTCATAATGCCTGAAGGAACTGAAATTACCGCTGCAAGAGACGGCAAAGTGATTGAAGCTGTTCAGACCAGTAACAGGGGCTGTCCTACTATTGATTGTGCTAACTTAGCTAATTATGTTTCTATTTTACACTCTGATGGCACTATTGCTCAATATTATCATTTAAAACAAAATGGAGTTAAGGTAAATATCGGAGACTTCGTCAAAAAAGGTGATGTAATTGCATTAAGTGGCAATACAGGCTGGACAAACGGGCCTCATCTGCATTTTGTCTGCTATTTGCCTGATTTTACAAGTCCTAAACAAAAGAACACAATTAAGACTCTTTTCAAAACCGGAAACGGAAGCAAATCCGAATACATAGCAGAGAAAAAAACTTATACAAAAGAATATTAGTTTTTTTTTAGAGATATACAAGGAAAAAAAGAACAACATTTAGAAAATTGGAAACATTTAATTACCTTTAAAACTGAAAATATTTTAAACTGATCTCATGAAAAAATTGATCCTAGCATTTTTCTTTTGTATAAGCCTGAACACTTTTGCGCAAAGCGAAGCTCAGGTAAGGGAACTGTTCCAGAAAATAAAAGAAGGGGCGAAGATTGATAAAAATGACAGGACTGTTTATGATATTATGGATGAGTTTTACAACAAGAATCTGCAGGCTGAAAATGATGAAATGACTCCGGAGACCATTCAGAGAATTGAAAAAACGGCTTCTAATCCCGACACAAAAAACCTTCATATTCTCATGCTTTTCCTGATGTATCAACAGCATATCAGCAGAACTTCAATGGCCGGAAAAGCACCTGATACTGAATTTCAGATTGAAGCAATGAATCTCCTTGAAAACGAAACGAAGGACATCTATGGAAAAGTACCTGCGATTATTTTCATCTATAAAGCTGAAGCTCTGGACGGAGGCGGAAAAAAAAATGAAGCCAGAACAGTATTGGACCAAGGACTAAAAGAATACCCGGATTCCGTTCCTTTAAAAGTATACCGCTATCTCAATACGAAGGATGAGGTTCTAAAAAATGATCTGGTAAAAAATCATCCCAATCACTGGATGGTACAGCAGTTTGGAATAAAATAGGGGAGATAGATTTCAAATATCAGGCATAAGATTGTCAATGGTGAATTTTGCTTCGCAAGTGAAATGTGAATTTTAAAGACGCTAAAGTCTCCATGTGAAAGTTCAGCAGAAAAATAAAAATCCCGCAGAAAATTTCTGCGGGATTATCTTTTGATGTGGTAAGGTCTGTTATTTAACCTCAACAATATTATTATCCATATTCACATCTGCCAGTCTCTGGCTGAAATCTATTCCTAAAACAGATAACTGAGCTTTTGTATAAGGTATTGTCAGCGTATATTCTTTCTGTGTCCACGGCCAGTAAGGCATGGTTTTAAAATCTCCGTAGATATCTTTACTTTTCCAGGTATGGGTCATATTCAGGGGAATCTGGTAGGTAACGACTTTTTTATCGGTGGTCAGTACATTGAAATCAACAGGCATTGGAACCTGTCCATTATTTACCAGGGTAATGGTTGTAGATTTTGCTTCGTATTTTACATCTTTGATACCGTAATCAATGGTTTTCGTTGTATTGATCCAGTAATTCTGGAACCATTTCAGATCCATTCCTGAAACTTTCTGGGCAATATGCAGGAAATCTCTGTCAGAAGGATGTTTCATGTGCCATTGATCATAATACTGCTTTAAAGTTTCTGCAAGATTCTGCTCACCCATGATATACCCCAACTGTACAAGATACAATTCTCCTTTTACATAAGAGGCATAGGTATAGGACGTTCCGTTATCATGGTGGTCACCCAACCAAACGGCAGGTTCTTCAATCCCTTTTTTAATGAAATTCCTGTAAGCTTCCACGGTATGGGCAAAAGGATTCGGAAGTTCTTCAGGAAATAGCTGGTACATCACATAGCCTTCGGCATAGCTTGTAAACCCTTCATCCATCCACGGGCGTACCGACTCATTGGTCGCCAGCATCTGCTGATACCATGAGTGCGAGCCTTCGTGAGCCATCAGTCCCATCAGACCTTTCATATCTTTCGCCTCTCCCAGGATCATGGTACACATTCCGTACTCCATACCACCATCGCCACCCTGGATAAATGCGTAGGTAGGATATACATATTTCCCGAAATGGCTATTCATAATCTGGAAATATTTGGTCACATAAGGCTGTGCCTCTTCCCAAGCTTTCGTTTTATCATTCTGCTGATACACAAGAAATACTTTTGGTCCTTCTGGAACATCAAAACTTTTGATAATATAATCCCTGTCTGCGCTCCAGGCAAAGTCTAAGATATTATTAGCTTTCCATTTCCAGATCGCTTTTTTGCTTTTGTCAGCTATAATTTTTGCATTGGCATTATAACCTTTTACTTCCGTTGGGTTTTCAAGAATTCCTCCCGCTCCGATTACATAATCTTTGTTGATCTTGATGGTAACGTCAAAATCTGAAAACGGCGCATGAAACTCTCTTCCGATATAATCGAAGGTTGCCCAGCCGTCATAATCATATTCTGCAATTTTCGGATACCATTGTGTCATGGTCATATCGACTCCTTCCCTGTTGTTTCTTCCACTTCTTCTGATCTGCTGAGGGATTACAGCATCCCAGTCCATCGTAAAGGTGGTAGAAGAATTTGGCTTAATCGGTTCTGCCAGATACACTTTCATAATGGTTTCCTGAATCTCAAATTTCAGATCTTTCCCGTTCTGTTTGATCCAGTGGATATTTTGAGCACCTTCCTGATCTTTAGGAATCGAAGCCAGCCTGGAAATACCATCTTTCTGCAGTCTGGAATCTCCATTCTTACCTTGTCCGGCCACTCTCTGGTCCATCATTGAATTAGGCTTAAAAGCATTCCAGTATAGATGAAAGTACACAACATTCAACTCATCCGGAGAGTTATTGGTGTATTCTAAGGTCTGGTTTCCCTGGTAGGTAAATTTTTCAGCATTAACATCAATATCCATCTTGTACTTCGCAGCCTGCTGATAATAAGCTCCCTGCTGGGCCTGAAATTGTGAAATGATAAACGCAAAAAGGATTGCAGCCGATTTTCTCATTTAAAATTTATTTTTTTTAAAGGTAAGTAATTTATGTAAAACCCTCAAATATGGAGGTATTTCAGGGCTTTTGATCTGTTAATGATTTAGATGAGGTTTTATTCTGATGGTTAAGTTTACTCACGCAGATTTTGTTTTTTTTAATTAGTGGCAATCGTGAAAAACATTCATGGTATTTGTGTTTCAAATTACGGATGAGTCAGCATCTTTTTTATTAAAGTGATCTGTCCCAAATGATAGTAGCTGTGCTCAATCATTCCATCTATATTTCTTCTGTAGGTTCCGTATTTTTCATCCACGAAAACCTCATCCAGCTTATCATCAGGGATTTGCTCTACCAATGATGCAAGCTTTTCTGAATCTGTCCACAGCCTGTTCAACAAATCTTTCCATTGTTCTTCAGATTCAATGGGCGGAAGATCAAAACTGAACTGATCCTTTATTTCAAGATCACCCCCTTTCAACACATTAAGGACTCCGGCTATATAATAATGAATATGAAAAGTGAGCATGGCAATCGTATTTAAAGAATCTACCTTTGTGACAGCCTGCTCCCAGGTGACAGCTGAAAGCTGATTTTTAAAATTCGTATTGGCGATCCACAAGCCGTCCAGCAAGACCTCTCTGAATCTTTTTGCTAATTGTGAAGCTAAGCTCATTGTTTGACATTTTATGATTCTTAAAGATAATTATTTTTTTAAGCTTTTGCGGACTGTGCAGATGATCAGATTTTTTAACCACAAATGACACTAATAAAACCAAAATTTTAAACATTAATCAATTCGTGATATCGTGAAAAACATTCGTGTCATTCGTGTTTCAAAAACAAAAAACCTCAAATGTAAAATACACTTGAGGTTTCAATATGATTTAAAATCAGATTATTTTTTTGTAGCAATTTCTTTCTTACTGCTCATTAAGATCTTTTCCAGGATTCTCAAAGTGATCAGATAAGTTGGCTTTACTCCTGTAAGTCCTAAACCACCTGAAGAAAGGGTGCTTCCCGTTTCCAGTGGATTATCAGAAGCATAATAGGCATAGCAAACAAACAGATCCGGTGTAATATGATGTCTGATCTTGGAAGCTACCTGAATGGCTTTCTGGTAATGTGCTCCTTCCATTTCAAGACCGATTGCCTTCCATGAGGTATTCATAAAATACGATAAGATATCTCTGTTCTGAAGCGATGTTCCTAAAACGGTGATCATCGGGCCTTCAAAAGCTTTCAGTTCATCATCTTTGAAATCATCCAGTTTCAAAGCATTTTCAAAAGGATAATTATCTGCCGTTCCTTCAAAGATATGAGAAGTCGGGATCATAATATCACCTTTTCCTCCGTTAAGAATTCCTGCTTTACCCATGATAGAGACAGATTTTACCTTCATCATGTAGACTTCTCCTTTATGTTCGTAAGGTCTCAGCAATTCATCCATCACTTCATAAGCCTGTTCCCCGAAAGCATAATCAAAAACCATAATGACATCGTCTCCACCGTATTTTATGCCATTGAACGGAGTGTTTTGAAGGTTTGTTTTGCTTAAATCAATGATCTGAACGTCAATATTACTTCCGCTCTTATCATTAATGTAGATCATTCCTTCCTCCAAAGCATATTTTGATACTTTATCGCGAAGTTCCTTTTTATCAGAAATATCACCGTAGAGCTTATAGTCTACTTCCTTATTGTCTTTTTTCTTTAAAGCATCATTTCCGTACAGCATATTTTTTACGGAGTGCATGTTGGCCGAAATAATATGCAGTGGACGCATATGAAGATCGTTCTCAAATAAAACCTCCTTCACCGTATTCGCCCATTTCTCTCCAAAATAATGGTGCCCTACTCTTTCTTTTAAGATAGCACTGAAATGAATTTCTCTTTCTCTGGTCTGCTTGGCATCTTCAAGACTTACTTTTCCTAAGTTGTAGATGATCTTGAATAAACGATCGGGGTTATTATCATCCCCGAAAGAATTATAGGCATTTAATGTTTCG